>JAIXQS010000036.1 GCA_027485615.1 Verrucomicrobiaceae bacterium | reverse complement strand
TTCCACGTCCATCATCCCGAATTTTTTGCGCCAGCGGTGCAGCGTGGCTACCGAGATCTGCTTCTGCTGGCAGAACTGTTCTTGGCTCAGGTGACTCGCGTCACATTCACGCAGGAGGAGGATGATTTCTTCGGCTTGTGTCTTTTTTGTCGGTTCATTTTTGTAGGATTTGGTTGTAACAAATCCTCTCACTCAACATGGACCACTTTTTCTGACGGCGGCCAGCTGGATTTTTCATCGTTTCGTTTGCTTTGTAGTAACCCGAAACTCTAATTTCAATCTGTTCCGCTACAGGGGACTCTTACAAATTCCTTTAATCCATGAGATGAACTTCAAATTACTAACGATTTATCACCTTGTCAGGTCATGCCTGATTAATCGCGAAATGACTGGTTACGCGAGATGCATCGAAATAAACGAAGCTCTAAATCATTCTTTTTACAAATCACAGCGTCCAAGAAACCTGGCCGCTCAATTCCACCCCACCGCTCACTACATTCTTTGGGGGGAATCGCAAGGACTGTGGCCGAATCCTAATTTTTCACCGACCGCCTATCTCGCAAATAATCCTGAACTAGCCGATGAAATCCAGCGACCGCTTTGGCATTACCTGACGGTTGGAAAAGCGCGACAACTGAGGGCTACGCCGTTTCCGCCGGATCCCACCACGCTACCGGCCGATCTGGCGGCCATCCCCAGCGCAACCAATCTTCTCGTTCAAGAGACACAATGCGATCTGGCGGTCGTGGTGCATGTTTTCCACTATGAGCTGTGGGAAGAAATCGCCGCCGCGCTTCACCACATTCCCCAATCTTTCGATCTTTATTGCACGGTAATCCGGCGAGAGGGGTTTGACTCTTTGGTGGCGGACATCCATGCCTGTTTCCCCAATGCGCAGGTGCTTTGTTTCCCCAATCACGGCCGCGACATCTTTCCCTTTGTCCACCTGGTCAACAGCGGAATCTTTTCGAATTATGCCGCGGTCTGCAAGTTACACACCAAAAAGAGCATGCATCTGGAGGATGGCGATCGCTGGCGCAGCGAATTGATCCAGGGGATCCTTCCCTCCAGTGAGCGAATTCGGGAGGTTTTGGATGCCTTTTTGGCCGATCCTGAGATCGGAGCCGTGGTTTCGGATTCAAATCTAATGGCACACCCGCAACTGTGGGGCCCGAACCGACCAAGGGTCACTGACGCGCTCGGGAGGATTGGCATTGCGGCCGATCGATTCATACTAAGATTTCCGGGAGGCTCGATGTATTGGATCAAGCCCGAAGCCTTGAGGCTGCTGCAGTCAATGAACTTCTGTGCGGAAGATTTCGAGCGCGAGGAGGGGCAGCTCGACGGCACGCTGGCCCACGCGATCGAACGGATCATGGGCTTTCTGGTCCAGCACGCTGGACAGCGAGTGTGCGGGGTTTCGGAATTATCGACTACGGCGAAATGCTAGAGCTAGAAACACTTGATCCAAAAGATCCTTCAGACATGACCGAAATCCAGCATGCGGGTCGCCCTCAGGTGACCGTTCTGATCAATAGCTACAACACGGCGAATTATCTGGATGAGGCCATCGCGAGTGTGAGGCAACAGACGCGGCGCGTGGATCAGATTGTGATCTCCGACGTGAGCACGGATGCATCGGCCGAGGTCATTGCGAGACATTCCAAGCAAGATGCGCGGATCTTGGCGGTGTATGGCAAGAATCGTGGCCAGCTGGCGACGATCGTGGCAGGGCTGGCGGCGGCCGAGGGCGATCTGGTATTCTTGCTGGACGGTGATGATTGCTACGAGAGGCAGCACGTTGAGACGCGCCTTGAACGATGGGATCAGTTTCCACGAGCGGATGTTTTGTACGGCCGCCACCGCACCGTCGGGCAGAGCGAATTGCTCGCCCTGCTGCGAGGCAAGCAGGATCACGAAAACGCCCACTGGATGGGGCCGATCCCGCTGGAAGAAATCTACGACTGGGGGTATGGCACGGCTCTTGCATGGTGCCTGACGTCCTACCATGCTGGAGGGCTGACTTCCACCCTGTCGTTTCGGCGCTCACACCTGCAGCGGCTCCCATTGAAGGAACTCTGCGACGCCTTTGGCGACGAACTGAAGGCCAACGCGGACTACATGATGCTGCTGGCATCGGCGCTGTACGGCGGACGCAAGGTCTATGTGCCGGATCGCACTGTGGATTACCGGGTTCACGCGAAAAGCTACACCGGCAGATATGCTATGGGAGAAGCCGAGAGTGATTACCGTCAGCGCTATTACTGCGCCTTGGCCCGCAGCTGGCTTTGTGCAGCACCAAGGTTCGGTCCGGCGCTGCGCGACATTCTCGACAAGGAACTGGCTACGGTTCCCAATCCCTCCAGAGGGCATCGCCGATGGTATGCCGAGGCGAAGAAATCAGTTCGCTGAGTATGGTTATTCAACCAGCCGCGAGTTGACGCAGCAGAACGCCAATGCGCTATGATTGGCTTATCCGCGCTTAGGAACTCCTCGATTTCCTCTGGTCGCTCCCTAGTTTGACCGCCCTGCCGGGCTGTTCCATACGATTCTCTTAATCATGCTTTTTGTTGACGTCTCCCGCCTAATTCGCCGCCATCTGGGAGTGATGCACCACACGGGTATCGACCGGGTGAACCTTGAGTATGGCCGGTGGGTGTATGGGATGGGTGGCAGGCTTTGCCTGCGGCAGGGCGTGGAGCTGAAGCAACTTTCGCAAGAGGCATGGGCAGGGCTTCTGTTAGGAGTAGAACAGCCGGGTAATTCGCGAGAAAAGAGACGGCATCGCGTGTATCTGCTGCTGCGCTCTCTCCTTTTTCGCAGACCGATCCCAAAGGGAAGCACACTGTTAGTTTCCACGCACTCATGGCTGGCCCATGAGGACACATGGCTCTGGCTGCGGAAGCGCAACTGCAAGGCGGTGGTTTTCCTGCACGACTTGATACCCATCCAATTTCCCGAATACGCGCATCCGCGCGAGAAGGCGCTCCACGAGCGGCGGCTCGACCACACATTGCGCTACAGCCGCGGCATCATCGTCAACTCCAGCTGCACCGGATCGGCCGTGCGGGCGTATGCAAAGCGGGTGGGATTGCCCGTGCCGCCAATCTTGGTCGCCCCGCTCGGGCATGAGCTTCCCGAGCTGGGTTCCGTGCCGCCGCCGCAGGACTCAGTGAGGCCTTATTTCCTAGTCCTCGGCACGATCGAGCCGCGCAAGAACCACTTGCTGTTGCTGACGCTGTGGCGGGAACTGGTGAAGCGCCATGGTGAGGCAGCGCCCCGCTTGATCATCGTCGGCCGCCGCGGATGGGAATGCGAGCAAGTGGTCGACTTACTCGATCGCTGCGAAGCCATCCACCCTTATCTGATTGAGAAGAATGATGCATCAGACGAGGAGGTCGTTGCCTTGCTGGCGGGCGCGAGAGCCCTCCTGATGCCCTCCTATGCGGAGGGATTTGGCATGCCAGTCCAAGAAGCACTCGCCATGGGGATTCCCGTGATTTCATCACCGTTGCCCGCTATCAAGGAATTCGCCAGGGAGATCCCCGACTATGCCGAGCCACACAACGGCACGCGCTGGCTCAAGCTGATCGAGGACTACGCGAAGCCCCACTCGCCAGAGCGCGAGGCTCAGCTGCAACGGCTCCCTGCCTTTCGCCACCACACCTGGCAAGAACACTTCAAACGGGTCTCGGAGTTTCTAGAGGCAGAGCTCGGATGTCGGGAGTTACGCCATCAGGCACCCCCGGGTAGGGCGCGCCCGGCCCGGGCCGCCCACTTCATTCCGAGGCCAGAAGAAGCCGACGCAGCCGAGTGTTTGCTATCGCACACGATACAAGGCGCGGCCAGTCGCCACGCCCTATCATTTTCATTCGAAATCCAGAATCCAGAATCCAAAAAATCCTCCCCCATGGCTCTCCAAACCATTTACGCCGTGGGTTTTTCCCCATGGAAACGCCAGCACGTGAGGGCGCACTTCCAAGACCGAAATCTAGTTTTTGTATCCAAACCATCGCGCCTGCCGAAAAAAAGCAACCTATGCATTGCCAAATGGGGGCTCCGCATCCCCAATGAAAATTTCCCACCCGATGCAGAGATCATCTGCCTTGAGGATGGATTCCTGAGATCCGTGGGCCTCGGAGCGGATCTCGTGCGTCCTCTTTCGTGGGTGAGCGATGGTCATGGCATTTATTACGACCCTCGAAAGCCATCGGATCTGGAGCTGATTTTGCAGCAATCGGATTTCGATGATGCATTGCTTGTCCGGGCAAGCAAACTGGCGGGTGCCATCGTGGCAGCTCAACTGACCAAGTATAACACGGGCACGGAGACGTGGCAGCGCCCGAATGGGGCAAGGCGCGTGATTTTGGTGCCGGGGCAAGTGGAATCGGATGCATCCATCCGCTGCGGCGCGAAAAGGATTAAGACCAACCTGGGGCTTCTGGAAGAAGTGCGGCGGCACCATCCGGATGCCTTCATCGGCTACAAGCCGCACCCGGATGTGTTCGCAGGGCTCCGCGTCACGGGTGCGGGAGAAGGCTCCGCTTTCAAGTTCTGCGATCAGGTGATCGGCGATGTTCCGATGGCGGATTTGCTATCACAAGTCGATGAGGTTCATACCCTCACTTCGTTGACCGGTTTTGAGGCATTGATGCGGAGCAAAAAAGTGGTGACGTATGGCATGCCATTTTATGCAGGATGGGGACTTACCGAAGATCTCGGCATGAGCGTTGAAGTCGCCGAACGCAGACAACGCAGGCTCAAGCTCGATGAGCTTATCGCGGGGACGCTAATTCTTTATCCCACCTACGTCAGCCGCGAAACCGGCGTCTTCATCACCCCTGAGCAAGCGCTCGATGAACTCATCGCCTGGCGAGATAACCACCCCACCCGCCTCTCTACTAAGCAGCGTCTACTCAGGTTTTTTCTAAGGCGCATCGCAAACTGAGATGATGCAGAACCCCTTGGACTGCGTATAGCCTGCAACCGCTTTTACGGAGACAGCCTGCTGTCAGCCGGGAAGAGTAGATGAAGTGTGAAATGTGATGGAGACCTTGCTGGACAGGGTTGTCGGGGCGGCAGCAGGCTACCGCAGTCCAAGAGGCTTTATCTAGAACGTCCGATGATTTTTAGCTGAGTCTCAAACACTCCCGCCACATTCCGAACTTCACCCATGAAAAACTTGTTTGAAATCGTCACCTCAGAGCACCGGCGCGTCCTCTTACTTCAGGGACCGATCGGCCCGTTTTTTCAGAACCTAAGCAGAGACCTAGTCAAGGCCGGCGCATCCGTTCTGAAGATCAATTTCAATGGTGGTGACTGGTTATTCTATCCTTCGGGGTCTGTGAACTACCGGGGATCGCTCGATGATTGGCAGCCGTATCTCGAGCGTTTTATTAAAAAGAACCAAGTCGATTTGATCCTGCTCTTTGGCGATTGCAGGCCGATCCACGTGGTGGCGCGCTCAGTATCTAAAAAACTTGGAGTCGAGCTCGGTGTGTTTGAAGAGGGCTATGTCCGTCCAAATTACATCACCCTCGAAAGTTCAGGGGTGAACGCACACTCCATGCTTCCCAAATGTCCAAATCATTACCTCGCATCCACCCTGACCGAGCTTCCTAAGGCATCACTGATCGGCAGACCGTTCTTTTACGCCATGGTGTGGGCCATGCTCTACAACATCGCGGGAACGCTGCTCAGTCGGTTTTTTTCCGGCTACGTTCATCATCGCAATCTAGGCCTATCTGAGTCGATTCGCTGGCTTCGGTCGTTCTGGCGAAAGTGGATTTACTCAATCAAGGAAAAAGGCATCCAAGAATCACTGGCAGGTGAGCGGGCGCAACAATACTATTTGGTACCCCTTCAAGTGGGTGGTGATTCTCAGATCCACAGTCATTCGAGATTCAACCATATTAGGGAATTCATCGAGGAGGTGATGCGCTCCTTCGCTCACCATGCACCTAACGACACGCTCTTGGTCATAAAGCAGCATCCGCTGGAGCGCGGTTACACGATCCACACGCCTCTGATCGAAGGCCTGGCCAAGGAACTCGGCATTCTGGAGAGGGTGCTCTATATTCATGATCAGCACCTTCCAACTCTGTTAGCGCATACGCGTGGAGTGGTCGTCATTAACAGCACCGTCGGCCTTTCTGCAATCGATCACGGTAAGCCAGTCAAAACCTTGGGCTATGCCATCTATGACATGCCCGGACTCACCCATCAGGGCGAGCTCGACGACTTTTGGCAGAATCCGCAAACGCCCAACCGAAGTATCTATGAGTCCTTTCACCGCGAGTTGATCGAAAGAACCCAAATTAATGGAAATTTCTATCGAAGACTGCCCGTTCAAGACTACAAATCCGGAGTTTATTGGTAATGCCTATATCTTTAAGAACACTCGACCGCTACGGACAGCCAATATTCATCTTACTGGCATTTATGACCCTGCCATTGTGGTTCCCGCTCATGTTTGCATGGATGATCATCGATCCACCCTATCGGTGGGCCTATTGGCAAAAAAGAGGAATTAAATCCCACATGAAATCCGTCGGCCCAACACACGCGCGGATGGAGCTTCCCCCGCAAAATTTGGACGGGCAATAAGACCGATCTGAACCTTAACTACCTTCTTTTGGTAGAGCTACTGGTTATGTGTAATTAGTATCAGTAATGATAGGCGTCATTGTCGTTCGTGAAATAGGTGTAAGGAATTTGTACTCGCTGAAGGAACTGACGCCCTGCAAATTTGCAGGTGGATTCCTTCTCGTTCTTTCGACCGAATAACAATTCTTCAAGATTGAGACCAATGCCAACAAAGAGGTGACGATCTCTGGCTGTCGCTTCCTTTCCGTTGAAGCCTTCCGTGAAGTATCCGGCCTGTATCTCAAAATAGCGAAGGGGAGTTTCTTCTAGTTTTTCAAAACCTCCGAGTTTAAGAGCCAATAAATATTTTTGACCCGCATAGTCGGTATGAGGACTAAACTCCCGATCGTAACCTGAGGGTACGTATTCCAATCGGAAATCAATCTTCTTCTCGAGTTCAGGGTTGGTATTGCGAAAGTATGAAAGAGTCACACCAATGGTATTCATTAACAGGTCTTCAGGTGAGAAGCCGTGATCCCCTGAAAACCCGTCCATTGTCTCAACAACCAACATGACGCCCCATGACATTATGGAGCCTGTTGATGCGGCCTGTTCAAGATTACCGGATTTTCTGTTGATGGAATAAGTGAAGAAGTCCGCCAAGGCGTAGGATCCGTATATATGGCCGAGCTTGTCCATGCCGCCACTGATGGTGTCCTTGCCGAAAAATCCTTCAGAATCCAAGTAAAAAGAAGAGGATCCCCACTCCCAATCCATGAATCCTAGCATGAGTGTGCTACCCAACACGGCGGCGGATTCCCATTTGATCAGAGAGACGTCTTCAAAGAATAATGAGCTACTGTATCGCAAGTCAGCATGGCTCAATTTCTGGTTACATTCTTTATTTTCGGAATTTTTAGTGGTCGCGAATGTTTCATTCGCATCATTAATGGCATTCTTTGAAACCGCAATAAGAAAAGGATCGCTATGATTAAATTTTATTAAATCATACTTACCGCATGAAAATAGGTCAATAGGTAAGATTGTTTTTTTTGAATCCGATTCATGAACATCACAAAGTATATCTTCGGCGTTGGTGCTGTTTGATAGTGCGAAAATTTTCAGAATTACAATCAAGCATTTCCAAAAGAGGTGAGGATTTTTTAGTAATAATTTTTCGATCATTGCTGTTAGGAGTTTGCTTTTGGCGAGAGACCCCTGTAAAAGCCATTGGCCGCACCGGAGGGCAGGGAAATAGGAGTTGGTAATTTCAAGGCGGCTTTCAGTTAACGCGAGCTTATCTCTCCAAGCCGCTCTGCCAAGATTTCTTTCGTGACCGTTTGTCCGCATATGAAGGGCTCCATTCCCTGACTAGGATTTTGCGTAGGGTGCCGCGTAGAAGCACGTTCCGGACGCGCAAGGGATGCCGGTATCCCCTACCCTCTCGTGATCATTCCGCTTCGGTTAGGCATCGTTGGCGCGCGGATGGGACGGGATCACTTGCCCTCCACTCCGTTGAGGATCACGCGTCGCTTCTTGCGGTCGTAGCGGAGGGTTTTTTCCACTGGCCGCCTTTGGGCAGGATGCTGAACCATTTCTCGGCGACCTCGGGCGTGGTCAGTTCCCGGTAGTGCTTGAAGATGATGGAGGCAGAGTTGCCTGCTTCAAGCGCCACCTGATCGGCACTCTGGACGATGGCGATCCGGTAACTGATGAATGAATCCCGAAAATCGCCGGATTCGTTTCCGCCCTCAACGTCATCCCCTTCGTCGTTCCAGCCATCGGGGTGCTCGTGTTCGCCGCCGCCTCCCTCCTCAAGGACACGGTGAACCGCATCGGAGACCTGGTGGATGACGGGTTGCCGAACTCCAGCTTCAAAGGCTGAACGGAAGCATCACCATCTGGCTACTGAGAGCTTACTTTCTCCTAGAGCC
Organism: Verrucomicrobiaceae bacterium; assembly: GCA_027485615.1. Taxonomy (GTDB): domain Bacteria; phylum Verrucomicrobiota; class Verrucomicrobiia; order Verrucomicrobiales; family Akkermansiaceae; genus Luteolibacter. The sequence goes on along the minus strand of JAIXQS010000036.1, from coordinate 33,709 downwards.
CCTGAAAGAGCCATTGGGTCGGACCGGCCTGCCTGTCGTAGCCTTGGCAAAGATTGGAGGGCGGGGAAATGGGGGTAGGCCGGTGCTGGCCTTATGCCAGTCGAGGATGCAGCCGACGAAAGGGGAGATGAGCAGGATCTTAGCCTCGGCGCAGGCGACGGCTTGTGCGAAGGAAAAAAGCGGTGTGAGGTTGCAGTGGATACCTTCCTTTTCGCGCGTCTCGGCAGCCTTGATCAGGACGCGGTCGCAGGAAATGCCTTCCTTCTCGTAATCGGCGATGAGCTGCGGGCTTTCGCGACGGTGCCTACGGTGTCGAAAGACAGACGGGCATCCACCTCGGTGGAAAACAGGCCGGGGACGATTTTCAGGATCTCCAGCCCGAAGAGGATCAGGATACGGTCGAGGACCTCATCGGTGAGAGCCTGGCCGGAAAGGCCGCTGCTATTGTGTTCAGCGATGGCGTGATCGATGAGCAGGCGGCATTCCGGTATGCCCGCGGCTTGGAGGATGAGGGAGGGGTTAGTGGTGGCATTTTGAGACATAAATGCCTTCATGACCTCGAAATCGCCGGTTTCGGCGACGACAGTGGTAAGCTTCTTGAGTTGGTCGAGTTATATCATAGCAGATGGGAGCGTGACCCAAATACGCGCGTTGACGAACGCAAATTTCAGGGACATCGCGCCCCCTTTGGAAACACAATTGGCCATTACCCGCTATCATACAATTCCTACTTCTTGTCCCCATTTTCAACGCTTTTTCTTGGATCGAGAGAACCCCAAAGAGCTCGATGAATGGCTCATCCTTACCACCTCGATGTGGTTTAAAGGGATTTCTCATCCCATCTCGACATAAGGCGTCCAATGGCACACGCAATCACAAGAAACGTACAGCCAACCAGACTGATTGCTCCGATCAGGGCACAGATATTTTTGATAATTTCAAACATTACACTCAGGCTTGTGGATTTAATTGGCATTTCATATCATAATGGATCGATTCTTAATCATTTACAGACGATAACCATCATTCATGGAATCAGAGAAAACATCGCAAGCAAACTCTCCAAACAAAAATTTACCGGCTCGGGATCCAGCACACTATGCAAAATCGGAACGTTTTCTCCGGATTGTAAATCCGTATTTGATTCTGTCGGCAGGCTCCGTATCCCGCGTGCCAGCAAGACGCCCTAATGCGACATCCTTCAGAAACACGCCCCCCCGAGAAGCCATGCGAGCCAGTCATGAGCGGCTTTGTTCGGCGCGATTCATTCGAGGATCTGGCGGGCTGCATGAAGGATTATTTCCAAATCGATGCCGTCCAGTTGGAGTCGGGAGACTTTCAAGGGCAAGTCGACTTCATCGCCACGAAGAGTTTACTGCTCTACCGCGAGAATTATCCACTTCGCACCCACCTGGAGGGCGAGTTGCTGGGAAACCGATTTGGATTTTCAATACCACTTTGCACCGCCGAGGCGAGGTTTTTAGGCGAAACAGTCGATGACAACAGGATCTCGTCTAGCATTACAGGAGAATCGTTTGATCACATGATGGATAGCGGCTATCAGCAGATGATACTCTTGATAGATTATGCGAAATTGCTGCAAATGGCCGAGCAGCTATCGCTGCCGGAGGCGTCCCTCAAGGCTCTCTTGCCGGGCAGGAGAAAAAAAACCCTACAATCGAACCACCATGACATCCAGAGCATCCGGGAGATATTCATTCCGATGCTCAATGCCGCACGCCAGGGCAATCTGAACTTCAGCGCGGATCAGTTTGAGAAGGTGATTTTTGACTCCATTCTGCCGGTGCTCGACGGGGGTGAACACGATTTGGACCGCGGCCCCGCAGCCATCACGGTGCATCGCGCATTGGAATTGGCCCGCAGCATCACCGGACCCGTTTGCATCTCCGACCTCTGCATAGTGCTCAACGTCAACCCCAGGACTCTCCATAAAGCCTTCATCAAGATCATGGGAATGCCTCCATACCAATTTTTCCAAAAGCGCAGACTGAGCCAAGCTTACCAGATGTTGCTGAATACCGATCCGAGGGAATTCAGTGTCACCGAGATCGCTATACGACTCGGGTTCTCTGAGCTCGGCCGATTTTCCGTGCAATATCGCGGATTGTTTGGCGAGAGCCCTTCAGAAACCCTCCGCCGTTTCCGGAAGTGCACTGTCGTCGTGCCAAGTTCCTGACCCAGACGAACCGAATTCCGCTTTGCAAGGTTAGAGACGAGTGAGCGCTCCTATCCATACTTCTCGAACGACCTTACCCTTACCAACACAATTTCAGCCCCCCCGGGCATCTCCTGTTAGAAACATGCACAGTCCACGATCAATCAACCTAATTTACCGATTTCGCTTCGCCGCCGTAATGTGGTGTGCGCGAGTTTGCCTTCTATCCGCAAGCTTCGTTCTCATGCTGGGAGGGGTCTGCGTATATGATCCATATCTAACATATGTTGGTGCCGGTGCGGGAATTTCGGGTGGTTTTATGGCAATTCTCCAATGGATGATCGCGAGCAAGGCGAGATGCCCGCTCTGTCAGACACCCATACTTGCCGACAAAGCCTGTTCCCGACACCGCCAAGCAAAATCCGCATTCGGTAGCCACCGCACCCGCGTGGCCCTGTCCATTATTTTTAAAAATCAGTTTTACTGCCCCTATTGCAACGAACCTACGCTGCTTCGGCTGAAAAACTCCGTCAAATGAGTGAGCCGCCCCGGAAAATCAGACCAGTGGCTAAGCTATGATTGTGGTGTGTGGGAACGGCATTGAAACCAAACCGAACACACACAAATGAAAGGCAAACGCAGAGACACGAACCCGAGTTCAAGGCCCGCGTGGCGCTTGAGGTGCTCAAAGGCATCAAGACCATACAACTGCTCGATGCGGTGATTCAGGCGCAGGTGGACCAGAAGAGGATCACTGAATGCTAGGAATTTACTTTTGAGGTGAAGGCTGTTGAAAGAACCGTTGGGTTGGACGAGAGGGCGGGGAAATGGGGTTTGGGGATTTTACTGCGGATTCTGTGCGCGCGTGATTAGCTCTCCCTACCCGCCCTGCCAGGAATTCTTTTGTGACGGCTTTTCGGCAGATGAAGGACTTCATCCCCATCCCCCCAGATTTTGCGTTGGTTGCCGCGTAGGAGCACGTGCCTGACGCGCAAGGTGTGCCGGTGTCCCCTGCCCTCTCATGACCATTCCGCGTCGGTTAGGCTCGTTGGCGCGCGGATTGAACAGGATCACTGGTATTCCACTCCGTTGAGGATCACCCGTCGCCTCTTGCGGTCGTAGCGGAGGGTGTTTTCCCACTGACCTTCCTTGGGCAGAATGCCGAACCATTTCTTCGCCACCTCGGGTGTGGTCAGCTCCCGGTAGTGTTTGAAGATGATCGAGGCAGAGTTTCCAGCCTCAAGCGCCACCTGATCGGCGCTCTGGACGATGGCGATCCGGTAACTGATGAATGAATCCCGAAGCACGTTGCGCGGCCATTCCATCTTGAGGGCGCGGGCAAGGGCGGGCACGTGGGTTTGCAGCTCCTTGGTGCGGACGATCTTCCCTTTTCGCTCCAGAGGCGTGAGCCAAGCGGCGAGGTTGTCGCTGATGGGGATCACGCGGCGGGAGGCGGTCTTGGCTTGGCCGGCACGAATCTCGATGAACCTCCGCTCCAGATCCACGGCTTTCCAGTCGAGCCGTTCGAGCTCGGCCATGCGGATACCGGCAAACGCCCCGATGGCGAGGATGGGCACCAGATCGGTTGGGGCATGGTGCAGCAGCTTCGCCATTTCCTCGGGTGAGAAGATCGTCGTATCCTCGGATTTCACGCGCACCTGCTGCATCTGCTCGACGGCCGTATTCTTCTCGTCCGGCAGGTAGTTCTGGGCCTTGGCGAAGGAGAAGAGCACCTTGATGCACCGCAGCATCGAGTTGCGCGTGACTGCCGCAATGTCCAAGGACCGCAGCCAGGCGTCCACCTCGGGGCCGGTCACTTCGAGAATCGGTCCGGGGAACTTGGTTGCGAAACGATTCAGCGTGGTGCGGAGCTGGCCGAGATAGGCGACGCTCGCGCCGTCCTGTTCGCGGATCTTGAGCAGTTCGGCCACCACCTCGGGCACGGTTGCGCGGCGAACGATCTTGCCGAACATCTTGCTGTATTCCATGGCCATCACGGAAAGCGACTCACTCCCGGCCAGGGTGCGGGCTCTCACGTAATCCTCCACGGCGGCATAGAGCGGGATCCCGAGTTTTTCCAGCAACGCCTCCGCCGCCTTGAACGTGTCGCGCTCGTGCGGCTTGAGGTCGGTGACGTGCTGCATGCCGGATTGGATCCGCTGCGCCACAAACAAGGCCTCCTTTTTGGCGGACTCCAGGTCGTTAAACATTTTCCGCATGCGGCGGCCATCCCGGTAAAAACTCAGGGTGTAGCGGAGCCGTCCCTTGCATGCCGTGCGGTAGATCGGCACCACGGCGGAGCCCGCTTTGACCTTGAGGAAGGGGCAGGCTTTTTTTCTCCGTCCCTTGGGGAGGCTTGCCCCCCGATTTGTCGCCATTTTGTCGCCAGCCTCGTTCATGAGACTGGAACCACCGTCAACCACGGCAGTTGGTGCTGCCGTAACCCCTTGATTATTAAGGGGAAGTGCTCGAAAGAGGACTCGAACCTCCACAGGTTTCCCTACTAGATCCTTAGTCTAGCGCGTCTACCAATTCCGCCATCCGAGCGTTTGCCTTTCGGTTTGGGTGGGCGGAGGAAATAGGACGTCTACCGGGTCATTGCAAGAGAATCTTCGGAATTTTTTCGTGGGAGTGAAGCTGCGGGATTGTGCTGGAAAAACGTATTGTCATGTCCTCAGCGGATCTCTACGTTTCGTGCTGAAAGAGAGATGGTTATGCCACCGCTGAAAAATCCCAGACCGTGCGCGACCCTTTTCCTAGCGTTGTCCCTCGTGCTCGCACTTTTTTCACCGTTTTCCGTGGTGTCGGCACAGGCTGAAAAAAATGCGGGCTGGGATCTCATTAAGATCGGGGGACGCGACTATGTCTCGGTGGAGGGAATCAAGCGCTTTTACAATTTCTCCAAGCTCACACGCGCCGGCAACTCGGTGGTGCTGGAAAATCCCAAGGTGGAGATGAAGCTGAAAGTGGGCGGCAACGAATGCCTGATGAACAACGTGAAATTCGTTTTCTCGCACTCTGTAGAGGCTTCCGGAAACGGGGTTTACGTTTCCCGCATGGATCTCGCCAAACTGATCGATCCCGTCCTGCGCCCCAACTTCATCGCAAATGCCGGTGATTTCCGTACGGTGATCCTCGACGCGGGACACGGCGGCAAAGACCCCGGCGCCACGAACCCGATCGGCACCGAAGCTGCTTACAACCTCCGGCTCACAATGCGGCTAAAAGGACTCCTTGAGGCGAAGGGATTCAAGGTGAAGCTGATCCGCGACAGTGACCGGTTTTACTCGCTGCAGGAGCGCGTGGACATCGCGAACACCGTTAAGGAAAATGCGATTTTCGTGAGCCTTCATTTCAACTCGGGCGGGAGCCATGCGCGAGGCATCGAGACATTCACCCTTTCCCCTCCCGGTGTCTCCCACTACGGGGCGAACCTGAAGGCCAGCGACACGGTCGCGCGAACCGGCAACGAGCACGACTCCGCCAATATCGCATTGGCCACCGCCCTTCACGGCTCGGTGCTCCGCAGGCTGGGCGATAACACCCTCGACCGCGGCATCAAGCGCGCCCGCTTCAGTGTTCTTTCCGGAGTCAAGCATCCCGCCGTCCTTTTCGAGGGAGGCTTCATGAGTCACCCCTACGAAGCCAGGCTGATCGCCAACGAGTCCTACCAAGCGGCCATCGCACAAGGCATGGTGGATGCCATCGCCCGCTACCGCTTCGCCGTAGGGCGCAAGCCTGCAGAGCCGAAACGATAGTCGTGAAACGACCCTCGCTTTGCGTTGATCTCACGCCGCGCCCCTGCATAATCCGGCGCGAAGACCGCCCATGCTCACCCTCCTGAAGATCCGTAACCTCGCCCTCGTTGACGAACTCGCATGGGAACTCGGCTCCGGTCTCATCTCCGTCACAGGAGAAACGGGAGCGGGGAAATCCGTCATCGTAGGCGCGCTGAAAATGATCCTCGGCGACCGCGCCGACAAAGGCCTGATCCGCACCGGCGAGGACACCTGCACGATCGAGGCGGTCTTCGAGCTGAAAGACGTGGCCGAGATCAACGCGATCCTCGAGGAGGGCGGACTCCCGCCCTGCGATGACAACGGCGTCATCATCCGTCGCTCCATCGGCACCACCGCGAACCGCCAGTTCGTCAACGACTCCCCCGTCACGCTCACACTCCTGAAAAAAATCGGCGAGCGCCTCGTCGATCTTCACGGCCCGCACGACCACCAGTCGCTCCTTTCCCAGGAACGCCAGCTCGCGATGCTCGACGCCTACTCCGGCCACGAACCGCAGCTCGCCGGTTATCGCACCGCCTTCCGCACATGGCGGGAAAAGTCCCATGAGCTTGAGGAAATCAGAAACGCCGAGAACGCCTCCGAGCAGGAACTCGAGCTTCTCCGCTACCAGCTCGACGAGATCGAGACCGCCAAGCTCACCCCCGCCGATGGCGACGAACTCCAGGAGCGCTACCACCGCTCCTCGAACTCCACCCGTCTCGTAGAGATCGCCGCGCAGGCCGTCGCCGCGCTTTCCTCCGAGGACGGCCTGCTCACCCGCATCTCCGATCTCCAGCGCCTCGCCCGCGAACTCGAAAAGCTCGATCCCTCCGTTTCCGAAAAACTCGCCTCGCTGGAAACCGCCTCCATCGAGCTCCAGGACCTCGAGGCCAGCCTCACCGATTACGCCGATGAGCTTGAGATCGATCCCTCCGAAGCCGCCTCCATCGAGGAGCGCGTGAACGTCATCGAAACCCTCAAGCGCAAATACGGTCCAACACTCGACGACATCCTCGCCCGCCAGGAAACCCTCGCCGCACGCCTCGACAACATCGACAACCGTTCGGAGAAAATCGCCGCCCTCACCGCCGCCCTCGCCGAGTGCCGCAAGGAACTCGATGCGCTCGGCGCAAAGCTCACCGCCTCACGGAAAAAGGCCGCGCCGAAACTCGCGAAGGACATCGCCTCCCAACTCAAGGAACTCGGCTTCAAGCAATCCGCGTTCGAGATCGCCCTCGCCACGACGAAAGAGCCCACCCTCCACGGCTTCGAATCCTGCGATTTCCTCTTCGGCCCCAACCCCGGCGAGCCGCTGCTGCCGCTGCGCCAGATCGGTTCCTCCGGGGAAATCTCGCGCGTCATGCTCGCCGTGAAATCCTCCCTCGCCGGCCAGGACTCCACCCCGCTCATGGTCTTCGATGAGATCGACGCCAACGTAGGCGGCGAGATCGCCCGCGCCGTCGGGAAAAAAATGGCCATTCTCGGCGAGCTGCATCAGGTCATCGCCATCACCCATTTCCCTCAGGTCGCCGCCACCGCCGCCGCTCATTTCGTCGTCGAGAAAGAGGTCGTCTCCGGCCGCACCCGCTCCAAGCTCTACCCCGTCGTTGGCGACAAACGTATCAACGAACTCGTCCGCATGTTAGGCGGTGGAGGCCAGCAAGCCCGCGCGATGGCCGAAGCTTTATTGGAGGGATGAGGGGCTTGAAACCCCTTTCAACAAACGCCGACCTCTTCAACCGCAGAGGGGTTAAAAAGCCCTTCTCCATATTCCCACTAACCACATCAGAGTTCACCTCCACAACCTAGCAGCGCACACCTGTCCTTGAATTTGCTCAGGCGATAGGTATCCTGTGTACCTTAACCAAGAACGATGATGACCACCGTCCAAATCCATCATGAAGCAATGAACCTCCCCGAGGATCAACGGGCATTGCTTGCAGCGGAACTTCTCGGCTCCCTTCCAGCAGTTCTTGCCGACCATGATGACGGCACGGATGAAGCCAAGCGGAGAATCCACGAAATGAAGTCCGACCCATCCACCCATCGCTCTTGGGATCAAATCAAATCCGAGCTTGGCCGATAGTCCGTGCTTACAATTTTCCACAAGCGGATCAGCCATGACCGCCGCCATCCCTCATTTGGTCTCAGGAGAAGGAAATCCACCTGAAATTCATAAGCTCTTCCTTGGCGCACTTGGCGTCATGGCGGTTCATCCATCTTCCCCATGAAACTCGCCTTCATCGCCACCGGTGACATCGCGCTGCCCACCTTCCGCCATCTCCTTGCGAACGGCCCGCGGCCTTGCCTGCTCAACACCCAACCGGACAAGCCGGTGGGGCGCAACCACAGCGAATCCCTTTAATCACGCGAGATTCAATGTTAAAAATACAGATGCCCCCTTCGAGGGAATTCAACTGCTCAGGATATTCGGAAAACTCAACATTGAATCCACCCTCCAAGAGCATACCCTACCGGCCTGTGAAAAAAATTCTCGCCTTTCTCTTCAGCGTCGTCACCTGCACTGCGGCCCCTCTTACCCTGGAAAAAGACTCCCGTATCGTCCTGATCGGAAACGGTCTCGGCTCGCGCATGATGCAGTTCGGCACCTTCGAAGCCAGCCTCCAGCTCCTGCACCCCGACAAACAGCTCTTCATCCGCAACATGTGTGACGAAGGCGACACCCCGGGCTTCCGTCCCCACTCAGCCCGCCCCTCACCATGGGCATTCCCAGGCGCTGAGAAATTTCACCCACCCCTTTCTACGACAAAAGACCGTTGGGGCTCCGGCCATTCCGGCAGCGGCTCCATGCCCACCCCGGATGAATGGCTAACCCAACTCAAGCCCGACATCATCATCGCCTTCTTCGGTTTCAATGAATCCTTCAATGGACAAGCTGGGCTTGAAAACTTCAAAGCTGAACTCCGTGCCTTCATCAAGCACACCCTTTCACAAAAATACAACGGCGCCTCCACCCCGGATCTAGCCCTCGTTTCACCCCCCGGCTTCGAGGATCCCACCAAAGATCGAGAACGTGCCGTCGATAGCAACCTAGCCCTCTACGCCGCCGCCATGGAGCAAGTGGCAAAGGAGGAAAACGTCCCATTCGTGAACTGCTACGCCGCTTTCCATACCTGGTTCCAGGTGAAGGAAAAGCTCACTCGTGACGGAGTCCTCCTCAATCAGACCGGCTACGAACACCTTGCCGAACTTCTGATCGAGAACCTGTTCGGAAGCCGCCCGACCGACGCCTCCCGCGCCGATGTTCTCGCCGCCGTCCACGAAAAAAACTGGATGTGGGAGAAATACTACAAAATCCCCAACGGAGTCCACGTTTATGGCCGCCGCAACCAGCCCTTCGGCCCCGTGAACTACCCGCCCGAGCTCAAGAAGCTCGAGCAAATGTGCGCCATACGCGACCAGGCGATCTGGGCCGCGGTCCAAGGTAAATCCCTCGACCTCGCCGCAGCCGATGCCGGAACCGAACCGCTCCCCGAAGTCAAAACCAACTATAACCCCAGCAATAAAAACGGCACCACCGAATACCTCTACGGCGAGAAAGCCGTCGCCTCCTTTACCACCGCACCAGGCTACAAAATCGAACTCTTCGCCTCCGAGGAAACATTCCCCCATCTCGCCAATCCGGTCCAACTCTCCTTCGACAACCAAGGCCGCCTCTGGGTCGCCACCATGCCCACCTACCCCCATTACAAACCAGGCGACCCCAAGCCCTCCGACAAACTCCTCATCCTCGAGGACACCAACAACGACGGCAAAGCCGACAAGGAAACCATCTTCGCCGACAATCTCCACCTCCCCACCGGATTCGAAATCTCACACGACGGCGTTTACGTCGCGGAGGGAAACCACCTCATCCTCCTCAAAGACACCAACGGCGACGATAAAGCCGATGTCCGTGAGGTCGTCTTCAGCGGCTTCGACGACCACGACACCCACCACGTCATCAGCGCCTTCTGCGCCGACCCATCCGGCGCCATCTACATGGGCGAAGGCACCTTCCTCCACAGCAATATCGAAACCGCCTTCGGCCCCGTCCGCAGTTCGAATGGTGGATTCTTCCGCTACAGCCCCCAACTCAACCACCTCGAACGCACCGCCCGCCTCTCCATCCCCAACCCCTGGGGCACCGCCTTCGATCACTATGGCCAACCCTTCTTCCTCGCCACTTCCGACCCCGATCTCATGTGGATGACGCCCGGCTCGGTCAACGTCGATTACGGACAATTCACCCCCACTCCCCGTAGCATCATCGAAAACAATCAACGTGTCCGCCCCACCTCAGGACTCGAATTCGTATCAAGCGGCCATTTTCCCGATAACGTCCAAGGCGACATCCTCCTGAACAACACCATCGGCTTTCTCGGCACCAAGCAGCACCAGGTCATCGATTCCGAATCCGGTTACACCGCCAAATACCGCCAGGATCTTCTCACTTCCACCGACGGCAACTTCCGCCCCGTTGACCTCGAGTTCGCGCCCGATGGCTCGCTCTACCTTATCGACTGGCACAACGTCCTCGTCGGCCACATGCAGCACAGCGCACGCGATCCTCTCCGCGACCATGAACACGGGCGCATCTACCGCATCACCTATCCCGACCGCCCCCTGGTCAAACCCGCCCAGATTTACCAAGCCCCCCTCGCCACCCTTTTCGAAAACCTCACCCTCCCCGAATACCGCAGCCGCTACCGCACCCGTCGCGAACTCCGCGCCCGCCCCGCCGCAGAGGTGATCCCCGCGCTCCAGAAATGGACCGCTTCCCTCAAGGCCGACGCACCAAACCATGAGCACGCCATTCTCGAGGCACTCTGGGTCACATGGGGATTCGATCAGGTTGATGCCGCTCTTCTGAAAAAGCTCCTCGGAGCCAAAGACGCCCGCGTCCGCGCCGCCGCCGTCCACGTCCTCCGCTACAGCGGCCACCAAATCGTGGACCAAGCCGAACTCCTCCAGAAAGCCGCCGTCGATGATTCATCACGCGTCCGCCTGGAAACCGCCGTCGCCGCCTCTTGGATCGCCCCAGAAAAAGGCATCCCCGTCCTCGCCGCTATCTCCAAGCAACCTCTCGACAACTGGATCAAACCCGTCCTCGCAACTGCCGAAGCCCATCTCAGAGGGCAGGAAATCAAAGGCAATAAGGTCGAAAAAATCCGCCCACCCACCAACCCTCTCAAAGGCGAAGCCCTCACCCTCTACCAGAAAGGCGCGGAAGTTTACGGCCGCGAAGGTCACTGCATCACCTGCCACCAAGCCGATGGCGCAGGACTCCCCGCCGCCATGTTTCCCCCTCTCAGCCAAACCGAATGGGTCCAGGGAAGCGAAGAACGCCTCATCAAGATCGCCCTGCACGGCCTCCTCGGCCCCATCGAAGTCAACGGCAAACAATACCCGGGCCAGGTTCCCATGACCGCCTTCAAACAGCTCAGCGATGAGGAGATCGCCGCCGTCCTGACCTACGTGAGAAACACCTTCGGCAACCAATCCCCCATGGTCACCCCGGCCAAAGTCAAACAGGTCCGCGAAGCCACCAAAACGCAATCCGGCTACTACGCCCCCGCAGATCTTCTCAATGAACATCCCCACGACTGATTATCCCGGCGTAGCGGATGCGGTCCGCCACCAACATCCTTGGAATCAGGGTGCTTCACCGGAACATTTTCCCCGCACATACCTGCCGGTGCATTTCGTCAGAAAGCCCGACTTTTTGAATGCCAGGAATGATCGCTCCGGAATCCCAATGATGCATCGCCCTTGGTATGGCGAGAATTGATAATCGAGTGGGTCAGCTCCCTTTTCTCCTTCCTAGACCGACCCTCCGGTGTATTCTCCGCGCCATTTGAAAAAGCAAATTCCTGGCAGTCAGTGCGCGGATTCTACCTGACACCATCCCGCAACGAAATCCCTCTCCCATCCGCTGTCCGAATTTTTTCTGCAGCAACCAAGCCTTCCACTGATAACTGATCCTTTTCCTTTCCATGAAACTCGCCTTCATCGCCACCGGGGACATCGCACTGCCCACCTTCCGCCATCTCCTCGCGAACGGCCCGCGGCCTTGCCTGCTCATCACCCAGCCGGACAAGCCCGTCGGCCGGAGCCACAGCGAATTCCTGCCCCCCGAAATCAAGACCCTCGCGCTCGCCCACGGCATCCCCGTCTGGCAGCCGGAAAGGATCATCGAGATCGCCGAGGCGCTGACCGATCTCCGCCCTGACATCATCGTCGTCATGGCCTACGGGCAGATCATCGGAAAGGACGTCCGCAAGGCCGCGAAGAAAGCGATCATCAACCTCCACGCATCCCTGCTCCCGAAATACCGGGGCGCGTCCTGCATCCAATCCGCCATCGCGAATGGCGACGCCGAAACCGGCATCACCGTCATGCGCGTGATCCGTGAGCTCGACGCCGGGGACACCATTTCCGCGCAGCGCATCCCCATCGGGAAAAACGAGACCGCCGGTGAACTCCACGACCGCCTCGCCGATCTCGGCCCCGCCGCCCTTGCCGAAGCCTTGGAAATCCTCGCCGCGAACCCCAAGGCCGGCACCCCGCAGAACGAAGCCGAAGTCACCCACGCCCCCAAGCTCCTCCGCGAGCACGGACGCCTCGATTTCACGAAACCCGCCGCCGACCTCGCACGCCTCATCCGCGCCTACCACCCCTGGCCCGGCACCTTCACCGAAGTCTCAGTGAAGGGGAAAACGAAGCGCCTCAAGATCTTCCCGCCCGTGGAAATCGCCCATCACCCCCTCGCCCCCGGCGAGCTCGCCGTCCACCAAGGCCAGCTCCTCATCGGCTGCGGCGACGGCTCACTCGCCCTATCCCAGGTGCAGCCTGAGGGCTCGAAAGCCATGCCCGCCACGGCCTTCGCGAACAGCCTTTGAGCACCAAGTCACCCCTCGACCCAAGGTTGGCTCTCATGGCGGATCTGGAGGATGGTCACGATCGCCTCAAGCTCATCGACCAGATAAAGAACCCTCCATCCCGGCTTTCCCTTCCATGGCCGGAAGCGCTTCTGCCGGATCTTCACTCCGCGAAAGATCTTGCCATTCTCCGGTGCGAATCCGTTCCGCTCGGGATATGAAGTGAGTGACTCGAGCACATTGTCGAACTCATTCGCCCACTTTTCGGAAAGCCGCTCCCCATCACCCCGAGGACTTTTAAACAACCAATCGATCTGCTCTTCGATGGAAAGCTCCGCTCTGGGAGGGATTTCGATGAGATACCTTTTCATTCCTTCCCGGCGCGGGTTCGTATCCCTTTTCTTATCCTTGCCATAACCACGTCGCCCGGCTCACCCCGCTTTCCGTCGAGCACGTCGCGGATCGCATCGCGCAGGCGCAGATCCAGTTCATACTCCTCCGCGTCGTGTGCCATTTTCTCGAAAGCCTCTGGCGACAGAACCACCGCCGCCGCCTTGCCGTTCTGCGTGAGAATCCGGGGCCTGCCGCATTCCGCGAGCTCCTGGGTGTGTTTCTTCGTGTTCCTCGCGAAGTCCGTGAGACTGACCGTGTCTTCCCTGAGGATAAATTTCATGCCCTCCACCTAGCACATAATTCCGTGTGCCAACAAGCCGTTTTTCGCGCATCAATCGCCAGGGCTCCTGCACATGGGAAGCACAGTCACAAAACTTTGTCAGAAAAGAGTGATTGAACCGCGAAGGCTCTAAGACGCGAAGCAAATACAATGGGGATTTATGTTATATGATGAATGCAGTCTCAGAAAACTTAGCGCCTTTGAGCTGGGAGCGCGGCTTTTTAAGCCGCTTGGATCAGACAGCGGGTTTCAAACCCGCGCTCACAGGGCCGCCTTCATCTTGCCCAGCCCCTCCAGCATCCGCTCGCGCGGGCAGGCAAAATTGAACCGCACCCAGCCCGGCCAGCCGAAGGACGCGCCGTCGGAAAGGAACAGCCCGGCCTCTTTCTCGAAGAAGTCCGCCGGGTTCGCCACGCCCAGCGCGCGGGCGTCGATCCATGCGAGATAGGTCGCCTCCGGCGGGTGGATGGCGAGCCCCTCGCACTCCTCCGTCACGAAGCGGACGAGCTCGTCGCGGTTCGCTTTCAGGTAGGTGATGAGCTCCTTCCGCCACGGCTCACCGTCGCGGTAGGCGGCTTCGGCGGCGTGGTAGGAAAGCGCATTGATCTCCGCGAGGGTGTGGCCGCGGGCTGCGGAAAATTTCCGCCGGATCGTGTCGTCCGGGATGATCGCGAACGCGTAGCCCAGCCCGGCGATGTTCCAGGTCTTGCTCGGGGAGAGCAGGGTGATCGTGCGCTTGGCGAGCTGTTCGGGAAGATTCAGCGCGGAGAAATGCGGCGTGCGTTCCTCGTCGAGGATCAGGTCGCAGTGGATCTCATCGGAAACGAGGACGAGATCATGCGCCTCGCAGAACTTCGCGAGCTTCACCACCTCCGCCGCACCGAACACCTGTCCCAGCGGGTTCTGCGGATTGCACAGCAGGAAGACTTTCGTTTTTTCGGAGATAGCCTCCTCCATTTTCGCCCAATCGAACTCCCACCGCCCGTCCGCGAACACATGATCCACCGTCAGCAGCTCCGCGTCCGCGTCCTTGTGGACACCTAGGAAAGGATAATAGACCGGCGTGCAGGTCATCACCTCCTCGCCCGGCTTGCAGAACGCCCGCGCCGCCAGGGAAAGCGCCGGCACCAGCCCGCCGAGATGGATGAGGTGATCCGCGTTGAGCGCCGCGCCGCGCCTTGTTTCCAGATAACCCGCGATGGCCTCCCACACCCCGGCATGCGCCTGCGCGTAGCCGAAAATGCCGTGATCGATCCGCTTGTGCAGCGCATCGAGGATGCACGGCGCGGAAACGAAATCCATGTCCGCCACCCAGAACGGATCCAGCTCCGGCTTGCGGTCATACTTGATGCATCCCGTCGCTTTCCTCGGGATCACGTTGTCGAAATCAAAACTCATCTCCCCGCGAAGCTGCCGCTTGAGTCCTCGCTTTGCAACCCCATTGGGGAGCACACGCGCCCTCGCGTGTCGTCTTTGGCGCCCTCGCCGAAGACCGGCATTTCAGGCCAAACCACGCGGTTTCAAACGGGGGCATCGGAAACGACACGCGGGGGCGCGTGTTCTCCCCTAATTTCGATTCCGCGTGCATCCGTGGTTCTCTTCCCGAACGAGATAGCACGGCGACTTCGGAATTCCCTTCCCCGCCCATCCCGCCATCATCACGCGCGATGAACTTCCCCTTTTCGAAAATCGGCTCCGGCCTCGCGGGCGGCAGCGGCATCGGCGAACTCATGGACGATCTCGGCCACGCCCTTGCCAACGGCGGCCCCGATCTCCGCATGCTCGGCGGTGGCCAGCCCGCCCAGATCCCCGCCGTGAATGCCATCTGGCGCGAGCGCCTCGCGGAGATCACCGCCGACCAAGCAGCCGCGAACCGTTTCCTCACCACCTACGATCCGCCGCAGGGGAACCCCGCCTTCATCGCCGCCATCGCGGATCTCATGCGCGACACCTTCGGCTGGGACATCTCGCCGGAAAACGTCGGCCTCACCTGCGGCGGGCAGACGGCATTCTTCCATCTCTTCAACCTCCTCGCCGGGGAAATGCCGGACGGCTCCCGCCGCAAGATCCTTTTCCCCCTCGTCCCGGAATACATCGGCTACGCCGCGCAGGGGCTCGATCCCGGCATCTTCCTCGCCATGCGCCCGGAGATCGAGACCACCGGCCCGCACGAGTTCAAATACCACATCAATTTCGACCACCTCCCCATCGGCCCGGACATCGCCGCGCTCTGCGTTTCCCGCCCCACCAACCCCACCGGCAACGTCCTCAGCGACACGGAAATGGCCCGCCTCTCCTCCATCGCGCGGGATAACGGCATCCCCCTCATCATCGACAACGCCTACGGAGCCCCCTTCCCCGGCATCATCTTCACCGATGCGAAACCGCTCTGGGACAAGCATATCATCCTCACCCTCAGCCTCTCCAAGCTCGGCCTGCCCGGCACCCGCACCGGCATCGTCATCGGCCCGCCGGAAATCATCCGCGCCCTCTCTTCCATGACCGCCATCACCGGTCTCGCCAACCCCAGCGGCGGCCAACAGATCACCCTCCCCCTCATCCAAAGCGGCGAAATCCTCACCCTCAGCCGCGATGTCATCCGCCCGTTCTACGAGGAAAAATCCCGCTTCGCCCAGGCCGTAGCGAAAGAGGCGTTCGGCGAGAAATTCCCCTGGATGATGCACCGCAGCGAGGGCGCGCTCTTCCTCTGGCTCTGGTTCCCCGGCCTCCCCATCACCTCCGCCGAGCTCTACGAGCGCCTCAAGCTCCGCAAAGTCCTCGTCATCCCCGGCCACCACTTCTTCTTCGGCTGCAAAACCCAGGACTGGCCCCACTCCCGCGAGTGCCTCCGCGTCTCCTTCGCCATGGATGAAACCACCGTCCGCGAAGGGCTGGCGATTATTGCGGAGGTAGTGGAGAGGGCTTTTTGGGAAAATTACTGACCGCCAACTTATCCCGCGAGATGGATGAACTCCGCCGCATCAGCAGTATGGTGCATTTTATCAACGATGAGCGCATCTACCACTAGCAGCGGCGGCGGTGAGGTTCGCCTCCAGCACGATCCGCAGCTCGTCCCGCTGGGCGCGGGCGGTGGCCAGCTGGATCTCCAGCGCGTTGATTCCCGCCCATGCCGAACTGATCCTTGAAATTACGAGCCCAGTTCCTTTTCCTGAAGCTCCAGCCAGACCCGCTCCGGATAATCATAGCCCTCCGCCCTGTCGTTCACCGCCGCAACGAAACATTGCGAGTCCGGTGCCGCGGCGACCACCGCCTCGCAGAGGTCTTTCGTGAACGTCGCGATACCGCACAGCCGCGGCGGAAAATCCCCGAGAAACGCGATCCTGCCCGGCGGCTTGGAATCACCCAAACCAACCCCTTGTTTTAAGTGACATATTTCAATAGGCCGCAGCCCGGCCACATAAGCAACCACTCGTTTTTCTTTCGCTTGCTGGCACGAGGCGCATTTCCTGCTTGGAAACCGGGGGCATCTCCCCCCATCTTCCCCGCCACAAGACCATGCCCTGGCTCCTCCTCATCCTTCCTCTCCTGGCCGCCGTCTCGAACCAGCTTTTCCTGCGCAAGCTCGGGATCGCCCATTGGGTCTCCACCGCCTCCGCCGCCGCGACCTTCGTGATCGCGATCCTGCTGCTCGGGAAAACCGAAAACATGTCCTTCCCGTGGGCGACCGTCGGCGATTTCAACATCAACATTGGCATCACCCTCGATAAGCTCTCCACCGGCATGATGATCGTGGTCACCGGCGTCGGCCTGCTCGTGCATGTCTTCTCGCTGGCCTACATGAAGGACGATTCCGCGAAGGCCCGCTATTTCACCGGCCTCGCCCTGTTCATGTTCTCGATGACCGGCATCGTCCTCGCGGACAATTTCATCATGACCTTCATCTTCTGGGAGCTCGTCGGCCTCAGCTCCTACCTGCTCATCGGGCACTGGTATGAAAAGGACTCCGCCGCCGACGCCGCGAAGAAAGCCTTCCTCACGAACCGCATCGGCGACTTCGGTTTCATGATCGGCATCCTCATGATGTGGGGAATCACCGGCACGCTGACCTTCTCGGAAATGGAGATCCCCGCGACGGTTTCCGCCGTTGTCCTCGGCGCGGCGCTGCTCTGCGTGTTCTGCGGCGCGGTCGGGAAATCGGCCCAACTCCCCCTCCACGTCTGGCTGCCCGACGCGATGGAAGGCCCCACCCCCGTCTCCGCCCTGATCCACGCCGCCACCATGGTCGCGGCCGGCGTTTACATGCTTTTCCGCGTGCAGTTTTCCATCGGCGCCGAGGCGTTCGAAGGTTTCTCCGGAACCACCATCGCATGGATCGGCGGGATCACCTCGCTGATGGCCGCCCTGATGGCCACCCAACAGGACGACATCAAGAAAATCCTCGCCTACTCCACCCTTTCGCAGCTCGGTTACATGGTGATGGCCGTCGGCCTGCTTGTCGGCGAGGCGGGCATGTTCCACCTCTTCACCCACGCCTGGTTCAAGGCGCTCCTTTTCCTCGGCTCCGGCGCGATCATCTACGCCTGCCACCACGAGCAGGACATCTGGAAAATGGGAGGTCTCCTGAAAAAAATGCCCGTCACCGCGATCACTTTCGCGATCGGCACCGCCGCCCTCATCGCCGTGCCTTACGTCACCTCCGGCTTCTGGTCCAAGGAGGAAATCCTCGCCGCCGCCTACAACGGCAACAAGGCGCTCTTCGCCATCGCCGTCCTCGTCGCTTTCCTGACGACCTTCTACATGACCCGTGCCTTCGTGATCACCTTCCTCGGCAAGACCCGCTCCGAAAACGCGGACCACGCCCACGAGGTCGGCCCGCTGATGCTGATCCCGCTCGTCGCCCTCGCGGGGATGGCGATCCTCTCCGGCTTCCCTTTCCTCTCCGGCGCGCTCAACGCGATCCGCCCCGTGCACGAACACGGCCACGCCGAAGGACACACGTTCATCCTGATCGCGTCCATCGCCTCGCTGGTTCTCGGCCTCGCCGCCGGTTTCGTCCTCTACAACGGCAAGACGAAAGACCCGCTTTCCATCCCGCTGTTCCGCAACCGCTTCTACCTCGATTCGATCTACGAAAAGGGTCTCGTGAAATACCTCCAGGACGGCTTCGCGGCCATCGTGCATTTCCTCGATGAACTCGTCATCAATGGTCTCATCGTCGGCGGCTTCACCCGCCTTGCCGACAGCGCGGGCAGGCTCTTCACCAAAGCCCAGTCCGGCAACCTCCAGGCCTACGCATTCACCTTCGGCCTCGGCGTTTTACTGGTGATCTACTTCACGGTGTTTTTCTGAAAAGCGACGACCCGCATTTCTCGTCGCCATCTTCGGGGTTTTTGTCTATTGTGGATTTTATCATGAGCCACCTCACCGAAACCATTACGGTCGATCCCAAGCAATGCGGGGGAAGGCCTTGCATCCGGGGGATGCGCATCCGCGTCACCGATATCCTCGACCTGCTCGCCGCAGGGTTGAGCTTCGATGAGATCCTCGATGAGATGCCCGATCTCGTGCGTAATGACATCGTGGAGGCGATCAGATACGCCTCGAAAGGAATCGATCACCCGGTCATCGCTGCATGATCTGGCTAGACGCCCAGCTCTCACCGAGACTGGCGTTGTGGATCACCCACAACCTTGGGGTGGAGGCATGGGGCGTCCGGGATCGCAATCTGCGGGATGCGACGGATGAGCGGATTTTCCCAGCCGCAAGGGAAGCGGATGTTTTGTTCATCACGAAAGACAAGGATTTCGTGGAAATACTCAAGAGATTGGGTACCCCACCGAAAGTCATCTGGCTCCGCTGCGGAAACACCAACGAAGCGCGGTTGAAAGAGATTTTCTCCACGCATTTGGCGGAGGCTCTCCGTTTGCTGGACTCGGGCGAAATTCTCGTGGAAATCCAATGATCATCACCCGCTTCGCCCCCAGCCCCACCGGCGATCTCCACCTCGGCCACGTGTATGCCGCCAAGGTCGCCCATGATCTCGCGCGTGAATCCGGCGGGCGCTTCCTCCTTCGGCAGGAGGACATCGATGCCGGGCGGGTGAAACCGGAATTCTACCGCCGCATCGAGGAGGATCTGGAATGGCTGGGCTTGCGCTGGGACGGGGAAATCCTGCTCCAGAGCGAACGGCGCGAAGCATACGAAGATGCCCTGGAAACACTGAAATCCATGGGGTTCGCCTATCCCTGTTTCTGCACCCGCAAGGACATCCAGGCCGCCCTTTCCGCTCCACATGGTTCCGATGCGGCGATCTATCCGGGCATTTGCCGCTCGCTTTCGACAGCGGAAACATCCGACCGCATCGCCGCCGGGGAAGCGCATGCATGGCGCTTCGAAGCCGGAAAAGCTGCGGCCATCCACGGCGATCTCTCCTTCTACGATCTCCGCTTCGGAAAGATCCGCGTGGACACCTCGGTGAACGGCGATGCCATTCTCGCGCGGAAAGATATCGGCGTGGCCTATCACCTTGCGGTGGTGGTGGATGATCAATTCCAGGAAATCACCCACGTCACGCGCGGCGAAGATCTGTTAGAAGCCACCCACATCCACCGCCAGCTCCAGGCCGTCCTCGGATACCGCGAGCCGCTCTATCTCCACCACGCCCTCGTCCGTGATGAAAACGGCAAGCGTCTCGCGAAACGCGACGCCGCCCGCTCCATCCACAGCCTGCGCGAACAGGGGTTTTCACTCGGCGAAGTGATGGCGATGCTTCGGGTTTCCTGACCATCGCACGGAAATTTCAAAAAAATCGCTCCGCGTCCCCAATTCATCTTCCCCTCCCCCCTCCGATTCCGCACACTCCCCACCCCATGTCAAAGCAAGCACTCGGCAAAGGCCTCGGCGCCCTGATCAAAAAAAACCAAAGCCTGCCCGGAGCACCCGCCAACGAATCGACTGACGACTCGCCGCGCGTCCGTGACATCGCCATCGGAAACGTCGTCCCCTCGCCCCTTCAGCCGCGCCACCAGTTCGTCGACGCGCCGCTCGACGACCTGGTCGAATCCATCCGCCAGCACGGCATCATCCAACCGCTCATCGCGCGTTTGGTGGACGGGAAATACGAACTCATCGCCGGCGAGCGCCGCTGGCGGGCTTCCAAGAAACTCGGCCTCGCCACCGTGCCGGTCATCGAGCGCGTCGCGTCCGACCGAGATGTATTGGAAATGGCTCTCATCGAGAACCTCCAGCGCGAGGATCTCAACCCCATCGAGGAAGCCGCCGGTTATGTCCGCTTGGCGAAAGAGTTCACCCTGAAACAGGAGGAAATCGCCACACGCGTCGGCAAGTCCCGCGCCTCCGTCGCCAACGCAATGCGCCTGCTCGACCTCCACCCGGACATCCAGACCCACCTCGCCCAAGGCCAGATCACCGTCGGCCACGCCAAGGCCATCCTGGCCTTGAAAGACGCGGATAGCCAGAAGCTCGCCGCAGACCAGATCATCCGCCGCAAGCTCACCGTCCGCGCCGCCGAGAAACTCACCCAGTCCCTCCTCGCCAACCCCGACGCCGGCACCGATCCGAAGAAAGCCGCGCCTCGCGAGATCGATGTCCACGTCCGCGAACTCACCAAGCGGCTACAGGAGCACCTCGCCACCCACGTTTCCATCCAGCACGCCGCGAAAAAAGGCAGGATCGAGATCGAATACTACGGCAACGACGACCTGGACCGCATCCTGGCTCTCCTCCACCTCCCCGCCACGACCCTCTGAAAAGGGAAGTACCCCGGCTTGGATTCGAACCAAGGACCAAAAGATTAAGAGTCTTCTGCTCTACCAACTGAGCTACCGAGGCTTTGGGTGGGGAAAAGTAAGTCGCGCCGGAGCGACATGGCAAACGAAATCTCACACTCAGCGGGTCGCCGCCATTGAGTCACGCATTTCCCCGATGAGAGCGGCATCCTCACTGCGGCCCAGCCTGACAAACGCGTCCATAAGGTTGTTGAGTATTCGCAACAGGATGCTTCCGAGATCCGCACTCCCCTCCAGCGCCAGGCGCTGCTCGCGGCTAAGTTCGTTGGAGGGATCGGTGAGGACGTTCTGCGAGTGGATGCAGCCCTTGTCGTAGCAATCCACAATCAGCGGATAGCCGTCCTCGCGTATGCGGCAGAGGAAATGGCCGGGAAAGGAAATGCCCTCGATCTCCAGCCCCAGCCTCTGGCCGGTGAGCATGTAGATGACCCCAAGGCCGATCGGGTTCGATACACCCTCGGAAAGGCACCATGCGAGATCCGAATTACGCGGGTCGTAGTAGTTTTCGGCGTTCGGCCCGAGCCTTTTCCTCTCGAACAGGAACACGCGCAGGTCGTTCGGGCCGGACACCCCGTCCTCCTGCGCCTCTTCGGCGAGGAGATCGAGCGCATCGGAAAGCGGTTGCCGCAGGGATAGCCCGTCGTGGAGGAAATCTGAGATCAGCCGCAGGTGGCTCTCGAAAAGCTCCCAGTCATCACCCAGCCCCGCCGAGCCGAAGCCCGGCGTAATCCACTCCTCGCGCAACGTCCTCCTCCGCGCGGGCAGGAGCATGGAAGCGAGCAGTTCCTTCTCGCGTCCGCTGAGTCCGCGCGCCATGCCGGGCAGGATCTCGCTGAGATCGCCGCCCACCTCCGCCAAGCGCCCCGCGACAACCGAGCGTACCTCGGGCGTGTCGTCGTCAAGGAGCCGCAGCAACGCGGAAATTTCCTTGGGGTCGGGCGGGAGCGCGTTCACGGCGTTAGCAAAAGGGCGCTGGCCGTGGAAATCAAGCGAATGCCGGATTTCATGGGGGAAACGGAACCATGCCGGGCGTGATCGTAAGGCTGTCTTGTCAGAACTTGTCCGACGGAGCGCGCCACCCGTGCTACTTGGCCACGGCGATTTGTGCGACATAAACCGGCAAGCCCTCGGCCCGGCGCGAGATGTCACCGGAATTGTCCGTCAACTGATCCGTTTTGCCATGGTGGCAAGAATCAAGGTGGAATCGCCATCCCTGCGGTTCCTCATGACCTTTCGAGCCTGCCGCGCCGCCGCTCCAGTTCCCCGCGGATCTCATGGGCCCGGCTTTCCGAAATCGGATAGATCCACGCCAGCAGGATCGCAGCCACCACCGCCGCGGCCGGCACTCCGATGTCCAGAAGCCGCATCGTGAGGATGGTGTGACCGCTCTGCGCACCGCCGAGCGACTGCTGGAATCCGGTGAGGTTGATGAGCAGCCCGGACAGCGCAAAGGCGAGGGTGGTGCCGAGTTTCATGAGCCACGCATACATGGCGTTCAAGGTGCCCTCGTTGCGGTTGCCCGTGTTGAGTTCGTGCAGGTCGCACACGTCCGCGAGCATGGAGCCGACGATCGTCCACAGCGCGGAGAATCCCAAGGCGATGAACAGCGGGGGGATGAGGAACAACCATGGATGCGCCGGGGAATAACAGAACCACTTGATGAGGTTGCCGGCCAGCGCGAAGCACAGGGCGATGACCAGGGTGTGGCGCTTGCCGAGCCGGGTGGCGGCGAATCCCACCAGCGGCACGAAGAACAGGCTGCCCACCTGCCACACGGTGCCGTTCCAGCCGATGAGCATCGAGGCCGCCTTTTCGTCGCCGCCGAAGATATAATAAATGGCGATGTAGGTGGGCAGGCTGGAGATGCTGAACACGCCCAGGCACATGAAAAACACGATGCTGCCGACGATCAGGAAGGCGCGGTTGGCCAGCACCGCCTTGATCTGCGGCAGGGCCGGCTCCGGCTGGCGGGTGGCTTGGGCGACCGACTGCCGCTCGCGGCAGAAAACCACCGCGACGAGCGCGAGGCCGGACATCAGGACCGCCATGCCCGCCGAGACCCAGCGGACACCCGTGATGCTGTCGGGAAACACCGGCAGCTTGATCAGTGCGTAGAGCCATGAAAGGAGCACTGCGGCCGCCGCGCACCAGAAGGCATTTGTCGCCATCAGGCGCGTCCGCTCATGGTAGTCGGGCGTGAGTGAGAGGCCCAGCGCCCCCCACGGCACGGAGAACAGCGACATGAAGAGGTAAAAAACGACGGACAGCACCAGGAAATACCAGAACCGCCCCATTTCGCTCCAGCCGACAGGCAGCCACCAGAGAACCACGAAAAACAAGCCCGCACCGATCGCGCCCGCGACCATGAACGGCTTGCGGCGGCCCCAGCGCGACCGGCAGTTGTCGGACCAAGCGCCGATCAACGGATCCAGCAAGGCGTCGATGAAACGGGGAACGGCCATCAGCAGTCCAACGAGGAATGGATTCATCCCCATGGCCACGTTGAGGACCACGTGGCCCAGGTTGCCGATCGCGTTGCCCATCAGGGTGTAGGACATTCCGCCTGCGGAATAGCCGGCTTTTTCCGACAAAGGCAGGCGGTCTTCCGGGCGTGTATGGCGATGGGCTGCCGGGCTGGCGGGATTCGATGATGGCATGCGGAAGGGTTTGTTGGTTGTGCTTGGAACCGGCCATGCGGCACGACAATGCATATGCTCGCCATTACCGGGCGGCCACGCCTTCGCCCCAGTGCCAAATCCAACGGTATCGATGCCGATGGCACGCCTCCGGTAATCGCTGGCGCGGGAACCAAGGCGGTGATGCCGGTGACCTGACAATCATTGCCCTGTAAAAAACACCCATGTCAGAACACCCACAGGACTTTACCGCGCTTTCGGGATCCGAAGTTGAGATCGAAGCATTCGGTTTGCCGGGCACGCTCGGGTGTCTGGCCGCACCTTTGGCGATCCCGCCCTCGCTCCGCATGGCGCACGAGGCGTTTTGGATTCCGGATCCGCCGCGCGAACAGGACCTGCATGTGGGATTTGTCGCTGACTTCCGTTTGGTTCGGGAGGGTGAGGTGCGTTTGCGGGTGATTACCCCTGCGGCCTATCGTTTGATGGTGGACGACCGCGAACTGGCCTGGGGGCCGCTGCGTTTCGTTCCCTCCATGCCGGAATACCAGGAGTGCCGGGTCGCGCTCCCCGCCGGGCCTCACCGGGTGAGCGTCCATGTGATTCACGAGGGGCTGACGACGCGCCTTGCCGCGCTCATGCCGGGATTTGCATGGGTGGATCTTGCCGGCGATCTTGATACCCCGCCTATTTGGTTCGGTCGTCACCTGAGGGAATATTTGTCCACCGGCCTGCGGGTTAGCCCGCTGCAGGGGTGGATGGAATGGACGCAAAGCCCGTGTTCCGGCGCATGGCGCACGGAGGATCCTTCGCGCGATCCCGGGTGGAGCAAAGCCGTGCCAGTGCCGGAGCTGGAGAAGATCCTGGGGCGCGCGTGCGCATCACCGGTGCAACTGCCGGTCTGGCCATCCGTCGTGCCGGAAGCCGGGGAACACGGCATCTACCGCGACACGTATTATTGCTACCGCTTCGACGACCCGGCGGTGGCATTCATGGTGGCGGACCCGGCACCGGATCCGGCAACCGGTCCCGACGGCAGCTGGCAGCGTTTCGATTTGGGCAGGATCCGCATCGGGGCGCTCGAGTTCGATGTGCATTCCGACTGCACGGGTGAAGTCACCATCGCCTATGCGGAGCGGCTTGGGCCGGATGGGAGACCGGTGCCGATCGTCGCGGGATCGGCCGGCCCCACTCGCTTTCTGCAGAAATTCGCCTTCGGCCCCGGGTGCACACCGGTTCGTCCGTTGCAAACCCTGGGTTGCCGGTATCTGGAGGTTAGATTGGCCTCAGGCGGGGATGCCAAACTGGAAGATGTCCGCTTCCGCGAGCGGGATCTGTTAGGTGATCCGTCGGGAAAACTGAGCTTGGACGGCGGGCTCCTCGACCGTATCTGGCAGGTCGGGATCGACACCATGCGAGCATCCACCGAGGACTCTGCGGTCGATTCGGTCCGCGAACGCGGCGAATGGACCGGCGACGTGGCGCTGGCCGGCATCGAGTTGCTGGGAGCCGGTTGGGGCAACATGGCCCCGGCGCGCCGCGCGCTCTATTACTCGGCGGCCGCCGCGCGCGAGGATGGCATGGTGTCCGGCTGCGGCCCGGGGGAGTTGATCTATCTCGGCACCTACGCCGCCCAATGGGTGAACGCCTGCGTGCGTTGCGCCGAAATCGAGGGTAGCACGGATCTGTTGGCCGATCTCGAAGCTCCCGCGCGCCGCAACATCGAGGCGTTGCTTTCCTGCATCGAACCCAACGGACGCCACCACCTGCCGTGGAGTTTCGTGGATTGGGGATACAAGCAGCCTGCAAAGGATCGACCCGAACCCGCCGTGCTCGCGCACGTGGTTGCCGCTGTCGATGCCTGGGATCGCTGGCAGAAACTGTTAGGACGCGACGGTGCGGGGGAATCGATCAAAAACAAGGCGGACAAGCTGCGAGATGTGATCGGAAAGGCGGTGGCTGAAGATCCGGAGTCCTATCACGCGGCGGTGCTCGGAGAGCGGATCGGCGCGGTGGATCGTGAAACGGCCGTGGCCGCAACCCTGCGGCAGCTGCTTTCCTCGTTTCCCTGCAACCCCGCAGCCAAACGCCTGCGCGACCCGACCCAGGCCTCGCCTGCAGTCGCCACGCCGTATTTCACGAACTACTCGATCGACCTGCTGATCCGCGCGGGCAAGGTGGATGAGGCGATCGATATCTGGCGCAAGGCCTGGGGCTGGATGCTCGAGGGCGGCGCGACCACCTGGTGGGAGGTTTTCGACGAGCGCTGGAGCCGCTGCCATTACTGGGCCGGTGCTCCCACATGGCAGATGAGCCGTCGTATCCTGGGTGCGGACTGCACACTGCACGCCGGCAGGCCTGTCATCCGCATCGCCGTCCATCCGGGCAGTCTGGAACGGGCTGCGGGCCGGACCGCATTTCCCGGCGCCGGCTGGGCCGACATCACTTGGAAACGAGAAGGCGAAGGCATCGCCTACCAAGTGGTGTGTCCCGCGCCATGGACGCTGCTCCGGCGGGGCGCAACCGTCCCGTGCGCGGCAGGAGCCACGGAATTCCGCCTGTCCCCTGCCGAATCCGCATTCGTGCCATAGGGCATCTGTCGGGACGGCAAGCGCCTGCGCTTCATCTAACAGCCGCCTGATCCATCGATGCCTCCGGGAGATGAATGCTCCCGAGATTCCACACGGAATTGCGCGGAAAAACCTTTGTTGTTTTCCCCCGCTCAACGCGGGTTATTTCACCGAGCGAGATATCGAAACCGGAACCGACCGGACGGAGCGGTGTCGCCGGTCACGAAAAATTCGGTGAGATCGTCTGGCAGCGGAATGTTGTCCATCCACTTGAAATCGAAGGTCACGGGATCTCCGCCCAGCCCGAGGGCGCTGCGCGGTATGGCCATGTGCATCTGGTTTCCCTCCACCCTGTATCGAACATGCGCGGAGTGCAGCCAATTCCTTCCGCCGTTGTTTTTCTCCAGCACTGCGCCCTGTGCGCCGGGCGGCGTGCGGTTGATGATATAATCGAAGCCGTTCCAGGTGTGGTGCGCCGGATTGCCGGTGCGGATGAGCAGCGTCATCCAATCGGGGCCGCTGGAGGGGGTGATCGGTTTTTCCGTCCGGACGTGGAAGTAGATGTGATCCTTGTCGCGCGCCACCTTCATGCCCAGAAGGCTGTTGCGACCCGACGTGTTGACGTATCGCGGCCCCTCCTGCCCCCGCCAGGTGGTGCCGTTGCCTTCGAAGTCCGGGGTGGGGACGGTGACCCGGCTTTCCGGCGCGCGCCCGAAGCCGTCGTGGTCGCGCGGAATGGTGTTGCCCGCATGCCCCGTGAACTCCGGCCCGACGTCCTGCCATTGATCGAACGAACCGGCGATATCGATGGTTTTCGCCGGAGTGGCTCCGGGGATTTCCGGAACACCCTTGTAGCGCCGGATATTGGCGATCGCCTGATAGTAGAAATTATCCCCGAAGCCGCCTTTCATCGGCTCGATGTCGCGGGAAAACTCCTCGTTGAAGCCATCGCATTGCACCCACGGGGTTTGCATGGAGTGGGTCAGCCCGGCGATCCATTCGTTCCATGCGGTGATCATGACGAACTTCGGATCGACCTTGAGCGCATGATCCCACTGTTCCTGGAAATTGAGCCCGCGCCGGATGGAGTCGATGGAAGGATCCTGCTTGCCGCCGCTGAAACCGCGGCCGCGTGCATTGCCTGTGTGCATCAATTCGACAGCACCGGTCTGCCAATGCATGTTCTGTGCGGGCGACACATTGATCTGCTCAGCCACCTTGGGCTCGGTGGTGAAGCCGTAGGCCTGCGGGTGCACGCCGAGCCAATGCCAAGCGTAGGGCGTATTGCCGTAGGGCGGGGTGCCGGGCCAGAAAGCGGTGCGCAAGGTGAAATGCCCTCTCACTTCGGGGCTGGCGGCATCCGGATTGCAGAGCATCAGCGGCTTGCCATCCCAGATGAACCACAGGTCGTTGAATTTTCCCGGCCGGTAGAACTTCTCCAGCAACTGGTTCGCGATGTTGCCCATGTCGGTGTTGAGCATGAAACAGACCTGCGGGGTGCGGCCGCCTTCGCTGCGGATTTGCAACAGCACGGGCAGGAACCGGTTGAGCACGTTTTCGTAGATCTCGGCGTTGGTCGCATCCAGCACGAGCATATCCACCCCGGCATCGGCAAGCATGTGCATGTGGCGGCGGATCACCCATGGATCCGTCAACTTGTAGTAGCCGAACAGCGGCTCGCCCCAGTGCGCCATGTGCCATTGCTTCGGCCCGCTGTGGCGGAAAACCGGGATCGTCCGCATGTCGGGCTGGGCGGCGTGGATCTTCGTCACGTCGTAGGGCCCGTAGCTGTATTCGTCGCCGGTCCAGGTGGGATAGAAGATGCCGACGAAGCGGTTCTTTTTCAGCGGCCCGGCTTCCGGGAAGAGCGGAAGCTCACGCCCCAGGGCGTCGGTCGCCGGCCACGGGACGCCGGGGTTGATACCCTCTCCATGTGACGGTTCCGCGATGATGGCCGCCATTGCTACGGCGACGCGAAGAAGGGATGCGGCTGGAATTCTCACAGGATGCATGGTTTGGGAGCATGGTCGCCTGCGGCGGAAATGCTTCAGGCGATCGCGGGCTGGTGTGCGGGCCGGGATTTGACCGGGCCGAACACCCTGGCGACAGCCTCAAGATAGGCCATGCCGTTGACCATGTCAGGCTCGATGTAGCTGCCTTCGGTCCACTCGTTCCACGCGTTGATGCTCATCAAGTTGGGTCCCGGCCGGCTGCTCAGGCGGTCGCGGAAGATTTCGAGCGTCCTTTGGAACGCCTCGGGTGTGTTGCCGCCGATCAGGTTGGAGAAGGTCGATTCCGGAAGCGGTTCCCAGATGTCGGTCTGGACCGTGCGCGGGGAGTTGTCCCAGCCCATCGTGACATTGGGGAAGTAGGGGATGTCATAGTCCTCCTCCATCCGGCTCCATACCTGCAGATACTTGGCCAGCACCTCGGCGTGCGGCGTGTAGGGAGACTTGTCCAGTTCCGCGTGGTGGATCCAGACGTAGCTCGTCACGCTGTCGAAACCGAGAGCCGCAACCAACTGCGGCATGTCCTTGATCACCGCCTCGCCCGGCAGCACCGGTTTGCCCCAGACCACCGCGTTGAAGTGCAGGTCGGGGAAACCGGCCGCGCGCACCCGCTCGCGGAAGCCTTCGATCGCCTCTCGCGTGGCCGCCACCGAGCCGTGGATGGCGACGAATTTCGACAGGTCGTAAACCGAGAAATAAGGGCATCCGTCCACCGTCAGGTAGGAGGGATGGGAGAAATAGCGCTCGATGATCAAATCGGTGATGTAGCGGAAGGTCTTTGGCGAAACCAAGCCCGGGTAGAGCAACTCTTTGCCGAAGCAACGCCCCATCGGATGGATGTTGATCCAGTCGTGGTTGGCCCACATCAGGGAGAACCCGATCCGATCCACGTTGCGCGCCTTGAGGAAGCCCTGATCGAGGCAGCGATCAAGGAACGGCCCGTCGTCGTAATGATACCAGTCGAAGATGAAATGATCGATGCCGTGATCCACCGCCGCGTCGATTTTCCTCTCCATCACCTGCGGGTCGGACTCGTCCTCGTGCCCCCACACGGGTACCTTCGGCTGCTGGTGGCCGGGAAAGCGCGGGATGGAGTGGCGGACCAGCTGCCACTCTGTCCAGCCGGGGCCGTGGATCTTCTCGTTGCGGGGATCGACGTGATAGTTCGGGAAATAATAGCAGCCGACACGGATGCGGTTGTTGGGTGATGGAATCATTGGCTTGTTCGGGGTTTGGGGGAATTCTCCAGGCGGATACGGTTTCGGTAGGCATGCACTGCAAACCCGTGCAGCCATGCCATGGGTCGCGGGTTCGCCGGCAGGTGATTCATGGGTCGAGGGTGAAGTATCGGCGCCGCTGCGCCTGATCCATGTTCTTCACATCGAGCTTCTCCACATGCCCATCAGCGAAAAGCGAAGCCGCGCGGCCAGCATTGCGCGGTTGGGGTCCGCTTTTTGGATCATACCCATTTTGGGCAAAGACCCTGCCGTCGAAAGCCCAACCGCCGGACCAGTTGGGTTCAACCACGCTGCAGCAGATGACCTTTCTTGAGGGGTCGGAGAGGATCGACAGAGGCACTCCCTGCTTGCTTCCAAACCGCAACCTGCACTCTTCCGCATCCGGCAGGATGGCGGCGTTGACACCGAACGAACCCATCGGGTGCTGCGGCAGAGAGCCTCCATCGAGGCAGGGATCGTAGAAGAAATCCGGCAGGGGGCGCGTCGCGGATTGAGGTGATTGGGCAAATCCGAATCCGGCGTGTTCAGCCAGCGTGCGCTGGAAGAACACCAATCCGGGCGGGTTGCCGAAGTAACTTCCCCAATCGATGTAAAAAGGGAGCCGGTTGTTGTTTTCCGTGGCATAGGAGCCCACCAGCACGCCTATCTGCCTGAGATTCGACGTCGCCTTCGCCGATTTCGCGGCGCGGCTGGCCGCCCCTGCGGCGGTGAAGGCAATGAACGCGAGCGTGGCGACCACGGCGATCGTCACCATCAATTCGACAAGGGTGAAACCCGCCCGCGAAGCCAATCGGCGTGCCCGGGGAGTTTGGGGACGCCACATCGCCCGATCCGTCTGGAAGTGGAGATCAAACATGCGGTTGCGATGTTCGTGTGTCGGAGAAATCGCATGCTGACGGATCTCAAACATCCCGCCGGCGGCGATGGAGGATGCCGAACACCGTAAGGCCGATCAGTGACAACAACCCGCTGGATGGCTCGGGAATGACATCGAAGGTTACCAAACTGAACGGAGCAACCGATTGCGTTCCGTCCAACTGCCAGACTGCGGCGGTGAAGCTTTCTCCCGCAGCGGCGGTGATGTCGAAGATGGCCATGTCAGGCGTGCCGTCGCGGGTCAGCAAATTGGAGAAGACCGTTCCGGTGCTGCTGCTGAAAATGCTCACATAGTCGGGCGCAAAAGCGCTGCCGCCGGCGGTATCGGCAGTGATGCCGATGCGGAAGGTGGTGGCCGCGCCCACGGTGAACGAGAACGCCTGGCCGAAGTAGCCGTTATTGGAGCCTGATGGAGTGTTGAAGGGGCCGTTGGAGACCGACACCGAAAGCCCTCCCTGACGGTAAAGGGCCGATCCGTCCGGGCCGCGGAAAATCGGGTAGCCTCCGAAATTCACATAAGTGCCGGCTCCGCCAGTCATTGAACTCAGGAACGCAGGTGCCAGGCTCAAGGTCGGGTTGGATCCGGCGGAAATTCCCAAGTCGTTGCTGGGACCCGCACCTTCGGAGACGTCGCTGGGTGTGCTATTGGGTGTCGGCCTGATCTGATAGTAGCCGGCGCTGCCGTATTTGTTGTTACCGTCGATGTCATGGTTCTTCGCGACTCCCGCGTTGGACCAATTCTGCACGAGGAAGCCGTTGCCGGAATTGCCGATTTCCGTGCCGACATGGGCAATGATGGCGGCCATCGCGCTTTGCGCGCCCAGGTAACAGGCGGCGAGTCCGAGATGGATGAGGGTGGATGATCGCGGAATGGAGGGTTTGTTTGGATTCATTTGTTTTTGGTGGTTTGTTATACGTATGAATCTAGGTGCGGCAGGGCGCTGATACCTTGAGATTCGCGCCGTAAATCCTTGCGGTAATGCCAAACGCCGGACAGTTCGGCAGCATGCATCCGCCGGGCGCTCCGGCTGCGGCAGCCTTGCAGAGGCAGGCTTCAGCCACTCCGCCGTATGGTTTCCAGAAATTCAATCATGCCGGTTTGACGGCCGACTTTCCTGACTGCAGCATGCGCTTTGAAGCTTCAATGGGGAAACCGGCGCGATCCTCATGCCAATGCCGCTTTCATCCCGAGCGGCCGTCCCTTTTGAACCGGCTTGGCGAGACGCCGAATTCCTTGTGATAGAGGGTGCTGAAGTAATTGCTATCGTTGAAGCCGCAGGCGTAGGCCACCTCGGTGACGTTGGCCTTGGTGGTGAGCAACATCTCGGCGGCTTTCCTGAGCCGGACTTTCTTGAGATATTCCTTCGGCCCCATGCCCACCGCCTGCTCGAACAGGCGGAAGAAATGCCGTCGCGAGACATGGCTGGACGCGGCGATGTCGTCGATCGTGATCGGCTCGGCGAAATGGGTTTCGACGAATTCCACCGCTCGCCCGATCCGCGTGCCGGGGGCAGCCTCGCCGGCGGGTTCCCATGGCAGGCAGTGGCGCCGCAGCTGGGTGACGAGCAGCAGGAAATAGGCGAAGGAGGCGACCCTTGCCTCGGCGCAGGCGCTTCCGAGTTCTCCCTCAAGCCGCTGGACCAGGTCGAGCGCCCGCGCGAACTCGGACGATCCGAGGTGCAGGCATTCTCCCGGCGTTTCCCCGGACCGCCAGCGCGGCCCCACGGCGAACAGGGCGTCCCGGCTCATCCAGCCCTCCAGCACCGGATGGAGAGATGCGATAAATTCCGGGTCAAAGGCGATGTTGACGATGTCGAGGGAGTGGGTTTCCCGGTAGGCATGTTCTTGGTCACGGCTGATCACGAACACGTCCCCCACCTTGATTGGCAGCGCCTTGGATCCGAACACCATCAGTCCGGTGCCGCGGGTCACGAGCACGATCTCCCAGAACTCATGGTGGTGTTCGGGATACTCCGGATGTTCGGTGGCGCGCACAACCGCCAGCGGTGGGCCGTGACCTTCCGGCAGGTCGGACCACTTCAGCGTGTGCAGCTGAGCCACACGCCGCAGCGTTTGCTTGGATTTCTCAATCGAACTCATCTGCGGATGCGATTTCAAATTTTAATATGAATGTGGCCTAGTGTATTGAAAAACGGCTCTTCGTAGTCAAGGCATGAGGGTTTTTCTATTGTTTTTGAGGTGACAACTCCTTGTTCGGCTAGCCTTGAACGGGTGTGAAAAATTCTAAACATCAAGGCTTTGGTGCCCTTCAAGGCGTATGTCATCAAGGGGATCAAGTTCGGGGAAATCGATGCCCAAATCAACCTCGATGTTGACAAGCGTTCCGGCCCGAGGCGCCTTCACTGCGAAAAGAGGCTTCCCCGCAACAAGGCCGGTCGCAGCGCCGTGATGGACTGACCGCTGCCCCATGGTTCCATTGTATATCTAATTTTCCCTACCGTGCAGGGATTTTACAGATCCTGTGACCGTGATTTAACCACCTGTCCGCAGGAGGTTCGTCCCGGCTGCCACGCGACCTAGCAGCTCATGAGACTCGTAAGCTCCTCGGCCTCTGTGAAACAGCAAAGGAGACACCGCCCAATCCATAACCCCCTAACTCGTTGATTTCAAAGATGGTGCGCGATACTGGGTTCGAACCAGTGATGACGCTTGCGAGAATGAGCTCCAAAACGTTGCCTTCTTTCCGTTCACGAAAACCAGATAAGGAACAGACACGACCTGAACCATACCGTCATCCGCTAGAATCGTCGGTGCAACCGAGGAGGCCTTCCATGTATTCAAATCCGCACTGAACTCGACTGTGTAAGAAAGACCATGTGAAGAATAGTCCTTGCGTCTTGAAAATGCCGCGCGGTAGGAGAAGGTGCCCGTGCCGCCTTGGAACACGTAGGGTATCGGCGAGCCCGCAGTAATCAGGCTGCTCCCACTCCATTGCACCGATCCCCCCAAGGCCTGCGAAGGATCGGTGCCATAGGCAAACTCGAGGAGATTGACCACCCCATCATTGTCAAAATCCATACTGGAACCGCCTCGAGTGCTGCTTTCGCCGAAATATGGAAGCTTCAATTTGTCAAATTGCTGATT
>JAIXQS010000064.1 GCA_027485615.1 Verrucomicrobiaceae bacterium | reverse complement strand
GGCTTTCCTCGAAGGATTTCGCGATGCGCCTGCTGGAGCAGGAAAGCGTCGCGGCCGTGCCGGGCGGTGCCTTCGGGCCGAGCGGTGAGGGCTTCCTCCGCTGCTGCTACGCCACCGGCATGGAGGATCTCAAGACCGCAATGGATCGGATGGAGCGGTTTGTTTCGAAACTTTGAATTTCAGGGAGACGGGCCGATGGGAGCAGACGTGAATAACCCGGATCGGCTCATGAAGGCGCATGTTGTGCCCTTCGCAGTGTTCATGGTTTTCCTGATCCTGCTCCAGCTTTGCGCGAGCCTGATCGGCTGGGATCATCCGTCCGCCCCATGGTGGCAAAAGGATGTGGCGTATTGGATCTATCCGCTTCAAACGATCGCCTCCATTGGTATCTTGGCTTATTTCCGGAAGTCCTACCGTTTTGATTGGAGCTGGAAATGGAGTTTGGCGGGCGTCGTTTTCGGGGCGGTGGGGATCGGTTTCTGGCTGCTGCCGACGACCCTTTACGATGCCTGGAAGCTCACGGGGGAGACCGAGGGATGGATGAAATGGCTGGGGATCCATAAGCGCGACGAGGGCTTCGATCCGGGATTTTTCGAGAATCCGGCGGCTTACTGGTTCACCCTGGTGATGAGATTCATCCGGGCGGTGGTGGTCGTCGCCTTGGTGGAGGAAATTTTCTGGCGCGGTTTCGTGATGCGCTTCTGCATGGATTGGGAGGGCGATTACTGGAAGCAGCCCTTCGGTCGGGCGCATTGGAAAAGCTTCCTGATCGTGACTTTGCTGTTCATGGCCGCCCACGCACCGACGGATTGGGCGGGAGCCTTTGTTTACGGATCGCTGACTTACGCGCTTTGCGTGTGGAGCAAGAGCCTGGGTGCTTGCGTCATCATGCACGCCGTCGCGAATCTCCTCATGGGTCTCTACATCATGGCCTACGGGAAATACGGGCTGTGGTAGGGGAGGGCTAGCCGAACTGTTTGTCGAAGTCGTTGTGCGAGCCGATCCAAAACCAGATCACTGTTTCGCCGCGGGCTCCGCAAGTGCGCGATAGGATTGGTTGATACGAACTGACCAGATCGAGTCGTATCCCGCCAATTCCTTGAAACGGAGAGAGGGGTGTGCCGGGTTATCGGCGAAAAGAGCTTAGGATTCCCGCGCAGCAATCCGCACCGTCGGGTCGAGGTTCGCGTAAGCCTTCCAGAAGCTGGGACGAACCCGGGAAATCATAACCGCTGGAGATCGAGCGGCTCGTCCTTCTCGGAGGCGCTATCCTGCAGGAAAGCTTCGAGACGAGGGCGAGGTGTGGGATCATCCAGGATGTTTTCCCATTGTGCATCCTGCTCGCGGAATAGAAGGAAGCGCGCGAAATCAGCGACTTCGTCCCTTTTCGCCGGAGGAAGGCTTTCGCAAAGTTTCGCGATATCGGTCACGCTCATGGAGAACGAATAGCGGAATGATTCGGCGATATCAAGGTGTTCGCTGGCTTAACCAGGAGTTTGTTTCCCTCACGCGTGCTTCGCGTGCCACTCCCTGTAAACCTTCGGGGAAATCTCCGAGGGCTTGATCTCGGAGCGTCCGCCCCAGAAGACATTGGTGTAGGAAACGGGGATGCCGATGGATTCGAGGTGCTTGTCGATCGCTGCTTTATGTTCGAGCACGCGCGGTTTCTCGGTGCCGTGGACGACGCCCATGATGTTCACGTCGCCGAACTGCGGGCCGCCCTCGCGCCAGTAGCAGTGGGTCATACAGAAGTGGCGACCGACCTCACCGCCGGCCTCGATCTCTCGGCCTTTCGGGATCGCCCAGTGGAAGAGTCCGTTGAAGCGGGTGACGCGCTCGCCGGTTTCGGCGGAGGGTTTCACGTGCTCGAGGAATGTCGAGAAACGGCCGATGACTTTCTTCGCGTTGAGTGATTCGGAGACCTCGCAGAAGCGGTCGAGCGAGACTCCTGCCTGTGCGGCGCGTTTTTCCCAAGGGTTTTCGCAAATCTCATCGAGGGTGAGTTCCTCTTTAAGGATGAGGAGGATGTCCCATTCCTCTTCGCTGAGATCGGCAGGGACGGTGGTCATCATCACGGCAGGTTCGTCGGATTTCTCGCCGGGTTCCATGGTCTTGCGGCGCACGTGGCCCACGCCCAGGGCGAAAACGCCGTTGGCGGGCATGAGCAGGTATTCGGTGGCTCCGGTCAGGGCAAGGAGCTTGGTGGCATGGAAATCGAGCGATTCGCCGACGGGGACTTTCAGGGTCGTCCAGAGCCTGTATCCGGAGCCGGAGACTTCGGTATCGGTGGAGCGGATCACGACGTGGCCGGAAAAGGGGTCTTCCTTGGCCATGAACTCGAAGGCGTCGTTGAGTTTCTCCTCCGGCACTTTCCACGCGACGAGCGCTCCGTGGGCGAGTTTCGTGGCAAGCATCGTCTGGCGTACGCGGCGGATGATGCCCGCTTCCTGCATCGCGCGGATGCGTTCGATCACGGTTTCAAGCGGGACTCCGGATTGATCGGCGATGGCCTGGAACGGATGCCGCTGAAAGCCGGAGACAAGGTCTTCGGAAACGGCGAGGATCTTCGCGTTGACGGGATCGGATATGGAGGTGGGGATGGATGAAGTCATCGGGGTGAGAATTGCTCACGGAACTGAGAACGTCCAACATGGAACGCCGATTGGGGGAAATTTCGCAGGATTTGCGGAGTGCTAGCTCAGCAGGGTTTCCAGATACTCCAGCGCTGCCTCACGGGTGCTCAGGCGGTTTTCGAGTTGCTCGGTCTGGATTTCCTCAATGATGTCCTTGAAGCGGGGGCCGGGTTTGAGGCCACGGGCGATGAGGTCTTTGCCGGTGACGAGCGGGGGCGGGATGAGGGGTTCGCTGGCGAATTCCTCGGCCTTTTCGTTGAGGAAATCGTAGTTGTCGGTGAAACCGTTCGAGGAAGCGCAATCGACGCGGTGGAGCTCCATTTCCTGTGGGAAGGTCGGCTCGGACATGAAGCGCTTGAGCTTTGCCTTCCGCATCTGCTGGACGTTCATGAACTGCATGTGTCGGGAAACCATGTGCGCGGCATCGCGGATGACGGCGTTAGGGTAGCGGAGACGGGTGAGGATTTGCTCCGCCATTTCCGCGCCGAGGGCGTCGTGGCCGTTGAAGCGGATGCGCCCGTCGGGATCGATGGTGCGGGTCGGGGGCTTGGCGATGTCGTGGAGCAGGGTGGCGAGGCAAAGCTCCAGCGGCGCATCGGGCGCGAGCATTTCCAGCATGATGCAGGTGTGGATATAAACGTCGCCCTCGGGATGCCACTCGGGGGGCTGGTCGCAACCGATCAGGGGCAGGATCTCGGGGAGGAAATGGTCGATGAGGCCGGAATCGACCAGTAGCTCAAGTCCGCAGCGGCGGTTCGGGGAGACGATGATTTTCGAGAACTCGTCGCGTATGCGTTCGGGGGAAATTTTTCCGATGAGATGGGCGTTTTCTCGGATCGCGGCGAATGTTTCCGGCTCGATGGGGAAGCCGAGGGTGGTGGAGAAACGCACAGCGCGGAGCAGGCGAAGCGCGTCTTCCTGAAATCGGTGCGAGGGTGTGCCGATCGCGCGGATGATACGTGCTTCGAGATCACGGATGCCGCCGACGTGGTCGATGATCTCGCCGGTCTCCGGGTTTTCGAAAAGCCCGTTGATCGTGAAATCACGGCGGTGGGCGTCTTCCTCCGGGGTGGAGAAGGTGACGGAATCCGGCCTTCGCCCGTCGCCGTAGGAACCGTCGGTGCGGAAAGTGGCGATCTCGATGTGGTGGCCTTCGTGTTTCGCGATGCACACGCCGAAGTGTGCTCCGACCTGGTTGGCTCCGGGGAAAAGCGCGATGACTGCGGAAGGCGGCGCCGAGGTGGCGATGTCGTAGTCTTTCGGTTCAAGCCCGAGGAGCTTGTCGCGCACACAGCCGCCTGCGAAACAGGCCGTGTGGCCTGCCTTCGTGAGTCGGAGCGCAAGGCTCGTGGCGGAGGCACGGGTAGTCATGTTCCGCGCGCAGAGTCCGTGGGTGCGGTCGCCTTGTCAAAAGGCAAACCGGTCGTGTTACTCACTCCTTGTCCTTGCCGTCGTCGATCTTGGACAGCACCTCGACCTTGATCGGCACCACCCCGCGTTGCACAAAGCCCAGCTTCTCGGCGGTTCCGATGGTGACATCAATGATCCTTCCCTTGATGAAGGGACCGCGGTCGTTGATCGTAACAATCTCCGATTTCTTGTTCGCGAGGTTGGTCACGCGAACCTTGGTGCCCATGGGTAGGGTCTTGTGTGCGGCCGTCGGGGCGTAATTACAAAGGCGCTGGCCGCTGGCGGTTTTGGTGCCGTAGTTCGTCTTGATCGAATACCAGGAAGCCTTGCCCTGCTCCGTGGCTTTGACTTGGTATCCGGCCTCGCGGAGTTCGCAAAGGGCAACCGAATTAGGGTCGCTGGTGCTGGCGCAGCTTGGGACGATGGCGAGGGTGACCAAGGCCAACATCGCGGTTTTCAGGTTCCGTGTCTTTTTTTTCATACGTTGGGTTCCCCTGCAGGGCAGGTCGGCGGTAATGTCATTTTCCGAGGCTGGCAAGGGGAAAATCAAATCAATATCGCCATGAGGATTCCGGAGATCTTTTCGGCAATTTATTGAAAAAAAAGAAGGATTTCTTGATGCGAACAGGTAATCTCGAACTTGCAGGCCAATTAGGAAGCGGGTTTTGCTTTCTTTTCGGGGATTTACATTTCACGTAATGCTTTGAAAATCAATGAGAAGCAAATTTAACTCCGCTGGGCAGATCGTGGAAATTTGGAAAACAAAAATTTCTAGCCTTCCGGTGGTTTGATTTGGAGAACTCTCGGTGATTGTATGGAAATAGAATCAAATCCAGGGCTTTCTGAGGTATTCCAAAAACGTAATTTTAATAATATTTTTCGGTTGGCCCGCTGTATTTTTCAGACCGTGTGAACCGGCTTGCCTGCCAGAAATGCTGCGATGTTATCGGCGGTGATGGCCATGAGGCGCCGGCGGGCTTCGATGGCGGCCCAGGCGATGTGAGGGGTGAGGGTGAGGTTTTTCGCGCGGAGGAGGGGGTTGGTGGGGTGGATGGGTTCGGCGGAAACGACATCGCAGGCGGCACCGGCGATGAGGCCGCAATTGAGGGCATCGGCGAGGGCTTGTTCGTCGATGAGCGGGCCGCGGGCGGTGTTCACGAGGAAGGCGGTGGGTTTCATTTTATCGAGGGCGGTCGTGGAGATCATGCCGTGGGTTTCCGGGGTGAGGGGGCAGTGGAGGGAGATGAAATCGGATTTCTCAAGGATCTCATCGATGGTTGCCCAGCGGAACGGTAAGGCGGTCTCGGCGGAGCGGGAGCGCGAGTGCGCCAGGATGTTCATTTTGAACGCGGCGGCGAGTTCGCCAACGCGCTGGCCGATGCGCCCGAAGCCGATGATGCCGAGGGTTTTCCCGGCGAGTTCGCGGAAATGGGGATTTTCCCAGAAGCAGAAATCCGGACAGCTCTCCCAGGCGCCTTCCTTGGCGAGTTCGCTGTGGAAGGCGGGGCGCTTCGCGAAATCGAGGATCAGTGAGAAGACGAACTCCGCGACGGCGTCGGTGCTATAAACCGGGACGTTGGATACGGGGATG
Organism: Verrucomicrobiaceae bacterium; assembly: GCA_027485615.1. Lineage (GTDB taxonomy): Bacteria > Verrucomicrobiota > Verrucomicrobiia > Verrucomicrobiales > Akkermansiaceae > Luteolibacter. The sequence continues at coordinate 6,397 of JAIXQS010000064.1, read as the reverse complement.
CCGCGCGCGGCGCAGGCGGCGGTGTCGATGATGTTGTAGCCGGTGGCGAGAACGGAAACGAATTTCAGGTTCGGGAGCTGGCTCAGGGTTCCTGCGGAGAGCGGCACCTTGTTGGTGAGGATGATGTCCGCCTCCTTCGCCCGCGCGACGATATTGTCGGCCGTTGTCCGGTCGTAAACGGTGAGTTCACCGAGAGCCTCGATTTGCGTCCAAGGGTTGTCGCCGGGATTGAGGGTTTGGCCGTCGAGGACTGTGATTTTCATGCGGATGAGTCTCCGGATATGGGCCGGATTGATCAAGTGCGAAGCACTGAGCTGGAAGGGAAAGGCATGCGCATGAGCCGGAAGGGTGCGGATGCTGGCGGAGCGCGTCCACGTCACCTCCTTTTAGGGCCGCCATTCGTCGGGAAAGCCGATGTGGAGGTGGCGTATGCCCTTCACCGGCCGATTTTCACCTCGCGGATCAGGACATCGTTTCCGGTGCCGGAGGCGTCGAGGAGGAAATGCCAGCCGAGCTTGGCGGTGAAGCGTGCGTCGGTGACTTTCCAGGTGTGGGTGTGCCATTTGTTATCGCCGGGAACGGCCCAGAGGTTTGCGGTGCGCAAGCCGTGGGTAGCCTCGTAGGTGAGGGTTAGGCCGGTGGGGTTCTGGACGCCGTCGTCGGAGGGGAGGCGCTTGGCCTCGACGGTGATCTCGTAGGATTTCCGCTCGGGGTCGAGGAAAGTGGGATCGGCGAGGAAGGCGGTGCGGAAAACGGGCGGGGTGGCGGTGAGGCGGAGGCGGTTGGCTTTCAGCTCCGCGTCCCATGGGGTGTCGGAGGGGAGGATTTGTTCGAGTCCGTTGGTTCGGTTCGTTTCACCGAGGGTGATGGAGACAAAGGGGGATTCGGCGTGGGACATGGAGAGGTCGCCGTGGCGCTTGTCCGGGATGCCTGCGAGTGTTTTCGAGTCGGCCTCGATGAAGACTTGGTCGAAGCCAGCGGCGCGGGCGCTCGGGGCGGCCATGATCATTTGGGCTTCGGGGCCGGTGAGGGTGATGTGGACGGGTGTTTCGGCGGGGAGACCGTGGTGGACAAGCAGATTGCGGACGCGGGTCAGTGCACCGGGCATGAGGCGGTCGGTGCCGGGAGATACGGTGACGGGGCTGAGGGAGACGAAATCGAACTGCCCTACCGCGCCGTCGCGTAGGCATGCGTCGAGGAGCTGGAGATCGTAGCTGGCGATGGAGATGCCGATGCGGGCGCCGGGGTTCGTTTCGCGGGCGAACCCGTGGACGCGGGTGAGGTGCTGGACGTATTCGAAAGGCGCGTCCGGCAGGCGCGGATCGAAGCCGGCGGGGGGGAGGATTTCCCAATGCCTGACGGATTTCCCGTAAGCGGTGGCGAGGATTTCCGATGCGCCAACACCGGTGCCCATGACGGCGTGGATTTCCGTGCCGTTATCCTTCGCGGCCTTGGCGAAATTTTCGGGCTTCCCGTCCAGTGCGATGAAATGCCGGATCGCCGGAAGGTCTTTGGTGAGAGCTGGTTCGCTTCCGGGCGGAATGGAGATGCCGATGGGGGATTGAGCGGAGAGGGCGGCGGTTGCGGCCAGCAGGAGGGCGAGGGTTTTCATTCGGTATCGGAGTGCGCGCGGATTTCGATGATGGACTTGCGGTATGAATGCACGGCGCGGAGCAGGAGCGTTCCGATGTAGATGGCGCACATCACGAAGGAGGCGACCAGCACCTCATCACTGTTGCCGCCGGCTTCTTCAAGAAACATCAGCACGGGCGGCAGCCAGCAGAACAGCCAGAGGAGATCCTCGTTGGAGAGCGAACTGGTGATACCAGAGAGGACCGTGGAGAGCACGATGGAAGCAAGCAGAAGGAGGACGTAGTTGGAAACGCGCTGCGGGCCGTTGACGCGGAATAAATTGATGATGACGGCGGGGAAAAGCAGCCCGGCGAGGCAGGCAAGGCCGTAGATGAAGCTGTCATTCCCGCCGTAGGACGGGCGGTTGACGAGGAAAGGCACGGCGGCGATGGCGGTGAGCACGAGGCAGAAAAAGAATCCGGACGCCCAGCCGGGAAAAAGGAAGAGCCCCGCGAGTTGCCCCGGCGCCCCATGCTTCGCGAATTTACGGTACGTCGGCGCGGCGAGGGGCGCGAACTCCGAGAGCGAGATCGCGAACACCGGCAGAAGCACGACCGTCATGAAAAACGGCAGCGCGTCGGCATCGGTGAAAGACATCGAGCCTAGGACGGCGGCGGTGATGGCGACGGCGAGTGAGATCAGGCGGCGGAGGGTGGAGTGGTTCTCCGCGTAAGGTGCGATCAGCGAAGTGCCGGTGGAGAGCATGAAAAAGCCGTAATAGGTGCAGGCTGCGAGATAGACGGATGTGAAAATGCGCGATTCATCGGTGGCGAGCGAGAAGAAGGTGGACATGCTGCCGCCGCCGAAAGCTCCGAACATGAGCGCCATGAGCAGCGAATAGGCGCCGATGGGCAGGGCGATCATGGGCAGGACCGAGCGGAGGATCACGGAGGACGAAGCGGATAGGCCCACAGTGACGGCCGTGAGCGCGGCGGAGGATAGGAACAGCACGGCGAGGAAAACGATTTCCCCGATCAGGTTCATGCCTCCGAAGAAGTAGCGGAGGATGAGGTAGGGGATGATGGTGACCAGCAGCAACGCGGACTGGCTCACGATCGACGCCCATTTCCCCGTGACGATGCGCCATGCGGAAAGGCGGGTGAGCACCATCATGTCGATGGTGTTGCCCTTCACCTCCGAGGAAAGCGATGTGATGCCGCGCATGGGCTGGATGATCAGCACGGCGATGGAGAAGAAGATGAAGATGATGTTCGAGATCGTGCTCCCCGCGTCGTCCGAGGAGGCGGCGGCCCCTGCGGAAAGCAGGATCACGCCGAGGATGATCTGAAGCGCGAGGAACACGCCGACGAAGGCCTTCGTACGCATGCCCTGCCGCAGCTCCTTGACGAGCATGGGTGATAGGCGGTCGGGGAAATCGAAGAGGTGCATGTGGGGAAACTTTAAATTTTAAACTCTAAGGAAGAGGGAACTTTACGGATCGTAGGGCGGTTCCTGTGGGAGGAGGCTGGCTTGCGACGGGAGCGGGGGCGGGGTGGCGAAGGCGGGCTGGTTTTTTTCGAGGTTCGCGAGGATGTCGATGAAGGCGTCCTCGAGGTTGCGCTGCTCGCGGTGGAAATCGACGACGCGGAGATTGTCCTTAACCATGCGGGCGAGGACGTCGGCGGCCTTGTTCGGGTCTTCGGTGTCGATGCGGATGCGGCCGCCGTTTTTCCGGGACTCAAGGAACTCGATGTTCGGCTGGAGCACGGCCCAGTCCGAGAGCGCCTGCGGATCGCCGTCGAGCTGCACGTCGTAGAGCACGCCGCCGAGGATGTCGGTGGATTTTTTCAGCGATTCCGAATCGCCGTGGTGGACGATGCGGCCGTTGTTGATGAACAGCAGGGAATCGCACATCTCGCCGAGTTCGGAAAGGATGTGGGAGGAGATAAAAATGGTTTTTCCCTCCTTGGCGAGGACCCGTATGAGGTGCTTGAGTTCCACGCGCGCCTTGGGATCAAGGCCGGCGGCGGGCTCGTCCATGATGAGAACCTGCGGATCATGGAGCAGGGAGCGCCCGAGGCAGAGGCGCTGGGTCATGCCCTTGGAGAGCTTGTTGGAAAAACGGTCGGCGAGCGGAACGAGGTCGGTGAAATCCATGACCTCATCGATGCGCTGGCGGCGCTCCGCGCCCTTGTAGCCTAGCGCACGGGCGTAGAAGTCCAGGTATTCCAGGACGGTCATGTTGTCGTAGTTCCCGAAATGGTCCGGCATCCAGCCGATCAGGCGGCGGACTTCCGCCGGGTGGTGGGTCACGTTGATCCCGCAGATTTCGGCATGACCCATGGTCGGGTAGTCGAGCGATGCGAGGATGCGCATCGTGGTGGTCTTGCCTGCGCCGTTCGCGCCGACAAAACCGCAGACGGAGCCGTGGGGAATCTCGAACGAAACCCCGTTTACGGCCTGCAAGGGTCCGAAGAAGCGATACAAATTGTGAACCGTGATGGCTGAGTTGCTCATGGGCTTGGTAAGTTAACGGGCGATGGGGCCGGTGATGACGGTGTCGGTTTTCCAGTCGATGCCGGGGTGCGTCTCGACGGCGGGCGCTTGTTTCGCGAAGGCGATGTAGCTGTCGTTGCGGTCGGAAACGCGGCGGAGGAAGGCGTTGTTGCGGTCGGTGAAGCGTTTGGCGGTGTCGTTGAGGATGGGTTGCACCATGGTCGGATCCACGGGGGTGAGTTTGGCGGGCTTGCCTTTTCCGATGTTCTCGCCGCGGTGCCATTGGCCGTCGGGGTCGCGGTAGAGGAGTGTTTCGATGGGGAAATCGAACGTGGAGACGATGGTGGCGGGGTCGTTGGTGGCCTCGATGCGGCCGCGGGTGGGGAGGACGGCGGTGACCAGCTGGCCTTGCTCGGAGCGGCTCTGGAACCAATCACCGTTGGCGAAGAGGCCGCCGGGTGTGGGTTGGAGATCGTAGCTCCCCGAAGCGCCGTAGCCGGATGTGAAGCGCGCCCAACGGCTCTTGGCGAGCGGGGTTTGCGCGACGAGGGCGGGTGTTTTCACGGTGAAGGAGGGCGAGGTCATCACGCCGCTGCGGGAAAACTGCTCCTGCTGGATGAAGGCGGCGTTTTGGTTTCCATCCGGGCGGACTTCCATCAGCGTGAGGCGGGTTCCCTCGCCTCCGAAGCCGTCCTCGAACACGATGAGCGCGATGAGGATCAGCGAGGTGCCGATGGAGATCAGCGGGGTGGTGATGAAGAGGCGGTGGCGCCGGCCTGATTTCGCGAAAACGAAGAGGTTCACCGGCCCTACCAGGATGCCGAAGGCGAGCAGGATGAGGACGAAGAGGATGTAGTTGAACGATTTCTCGCCGAAGGCTTTCTGCAGGGGCCAGGAGCCATCGAAATCGCCGGTGATGGCGGCGAGGCGGTGCTTGGTGGCGCGTTTGTTGTAGGCGAGGTTCACGGTGTCTCCGGCGTTGAGGCGGAGGTCGGGCGCGATGGATTCGATAAGGGCTTCACCGAAACCCGGATCTGCGGGCATGCCGAGGGAAGCGGTGCTCGGGTTTCCGCTGGCATAGACGACCAACTGCCCGCCGAGGCGCACCCATGAGGTGATGCCGTTTCTCGGGCCGGGAGGGATATCCGCCCAATCGGCTTCGGTCAGCATAATCGTGTCGAAGCCGGAAAAGGCGCGCCAGTCATCGGGCAGGCGCTTGGGATCGAACTTCGACGCGAAGTTTCTGCTGCCGCCGTAGCCGGAGTGGCCGCGCGAGGCCGCCTCGGTGTCGAGCGAGGAACCGTTGGGGCCGTAAAGTGAATCACTGAGCAGGACGGTTGGGTGATTCGGGGAAAATCTCGTGTTCGCAGAACCCGAGGCTTTACCAATGGAGCCCGTCAGGTTGACGGTGAAATTCTGGTAATTCTGGTCTCCGTTATGGACGGCAAGTGGCACAATGATATCCGCGACCACCGTTTTTCCCGGCGGGATGGCATAGGAGAAGTTCGAGGTGCAACTGATGCCGTCGCGGTAGTTTGTGGAGTCGCTGAAGCCGAGGAAGACATTGTGCTGGAACTTCTGGTTGTTGACGATGGTTACGCGAACGGGATGAAATCCGCCGAGGCTGGGATTCGAGAATAGCGCCATGGCCTCGATGTGGGTGTTGGTCTTCGTATCGGCGACCTGGCGGAAAAGTGTTTCCTGTGCGTTAAGCGGGGTGAGGGAAACGAGGAGAGCGAGGATGAGGCGGCTCATGGGTTTGCTGATTAAGAGGAGAGAGGGGACTGCAAATCCACTCGACGGCATGGGACAGCATGTCCCAGCCACGGATTCAGGCGGGGACGAGGGTTTTGGGGGTGGGGGAGTCCTGGAAGGGGACCTGTTTGAGAAGGGTGGCGACCACGGAGTTTGGCGAATGGCCGTCCACGCGGGCGTTGTAATCGAGCACGATGCGGTGGCGCAGCACGGCGGGGGCGATGGCTTTCACGTCCTCGAAGGAGGCGTTCACCCGCTCGTGGAGAAGGGCGCGGGCTTTCGCGGCGGAGGCCATGGCGAGGGCCGCTCGGGGGCTGGCTCCGAAGCGGACCAACGCGGCGGTCTCCGATTGGCCGGGGTGGGTGGAATCAACTAGGCGGGCGATGTAGTTGGCGACGACATCCGGCATGTGGATGCGACGGACGAGGGCGAGCAGGTCGGTGAGGGTTTCGCCGGTCATGATCGGCTCCACCACAGGCTCGGTGCCGATCTCGCGGTGGGAAACGATGCGCTGGAGAGTCTCCACATTGTTGCGGGTGATCTCCAGCTTGAAAAGGAAGCGGTCCAGCTGCGC
>JAIXQS010000009.1 GCA_027485615.1 Verrucomicrobiaceae bacterium | reverse complement strand
TGACAGCTCTTGGTAACGGCGTGTCAGCTCTTGGCAACGGCGTGACAGCTCTTGGTAACGGCGTGACAGCTCTTGGCAACGGCGTGACAGCTCTTGGCAACGGCGTGACAGCTCTTGGTAACGGCGTGACAGCTCTTGGCAACGGCGTGTCAGCTCTTGGTAACGGCGTGTCAGCTCATTCCATCGCCCTTCCAAAGCTTGGAAGCCTTATGTCAGCTCTTGTCATGCCTGTGAAATGGGATTGCGGGGCGATGTGATTCGGCCACCGGCTCCGGCAAGACTTTTACCGCCGTCACCCAGGCCTACCACCGCCTCATCAAGCACGCCGGGGCCAAGCGCATCCTCTTCCTCGTTGATCGCGGCAATCTCGGCCGCCAGACCGTCAACGAGCCGAGCGGAGCGAGACAGACTGCCCGCAAGGGCAGCCCGAAGGGGGAGCGCGGAGGCGCTGATCAATTCCAGCAATTCACCACCCCCGACGACGGCCGCAAGTTCACCGACCTCTACAACGTCCGGATGCTCGGCCCCAGCGGTATCGATCCCGTCTGCAAGGTCACCGTCTCCACCATCCAGCGCCTCTACTCCCAGCTCTCCGGAAACGCGACCTTCGATGACGAGGCCGACGAGCACTCCGGTTACGAAATCGCCGGAGCCACGGCGGGCAAGGACCCGCTCGAAGTGCGCTACAATCCCAAGATCCCCATCGAGTCCTTCGACTTCGTCATCATCGACGATTTCAAAGATTGTTACACAGGTAGGGACTCGCGGCCCGCGGGTCCCAAATCATCGCCGCAGGCGACCAAGTCGGCGGACCGAGCCGGTCTGCCCTACCAGCGCAAGGAAACCGAGCGTTTCAGGAAAGCCAGGCCGGGTGAGATCCCATAGCCGCTATTGACGCCACCCGGCGCGGCGGGAAATGCTTCCGGAGATGACGCAGTGGTATTACACGAAGGTCGGCTTGAAACAGGGGCCGGTGCCGGAGAGCGAGCTGTTGCAGAAGATCCGCAGGGGTGAGATCGATGGGGGAAATCTTGTGTGGAAGGAAGGGATGGCCGATTGGTTGCCGCTGTCACGGGTGCCGGAACTCAGCGGACAGGCGCCATCTGACGCGTCACGCGCCGCAGCAGCCCCGGAGGCTTTCCCCGCAAAGCCGGAGATCCCCTTCCCCGTGCATCAGCCGGGCGGAACCGTGCCGCTGCCCCAGCCCGCCGCCTACCATGGGAATTTCGTCGCACCCGTGATCCCGACCTACATTTGGCAATCAGTGGTCGCACTCGTACTCAGTGCCGTGATGATGATTTTCATCTGCATTCCGATCGGGATGCCCTTTGGAATCGTTGCTTTGGTCTTTGCATCGAAGGTGGAGGGTCTCCGGCTTCAGGGCAGGCTGGCGGAGGCGGAGTCGGCATCGAAGTCCGCAAAAATATGGATGATCATTTCCTACTCGCTATCCGGGCTGGTTTTATTCGGATTGTTTATGGTTTTTGTGATCGCCCTGATTGCCGGAGGGATTACCCCCTAGATCGGAGCCATTGAGATCACGCCCGGAAACGGCCGGGATTTACAGTGATGGCGATCTTGACGCAACGATCCGGAATGCAATCATCAAGGCGTCATGTGGTATTACTCCAGAAACGGGATGCAGTTGGGGCCGCTCTCCACGGAAGAGCTTTCTGGAAAAGCGAGAGGCGGCGAGGTGTCGCCCTCCGATCTGATCTGGAAGGAAGGCATGCCGGATTGGAAACCCATGGCGCAGGTTCCGGAATTCCAATCCACAAGCGGCCTGTCGAATCCTCCGCCGGTTGGAATGGGATCGGTTCCCATGCAGCAGCCGCCCATGTATCCCGCAGGGTATATCCCTGGTTCAGTTCCGAACTATCTCTGGCAATCCATCGTCGTCACCGTGCTGTGCTGCCTGCCTTTCGGCGTGGTTTCCATCGTCCATGCGGCCAAGGTCGATTCCCTGCTCGCGCAGGGTGACATCGTGGGTGCGACCGCGGCCTCGAAGAGCGCGAAGACATGGGCGATCGCAGGACTCGCCTCTTGGGGATTGCTCATCGGCATCTACCTGATTTTCGTGCTCATTGCCGTGATCGGCGCCGCCGCATCGGGTCCCTAGTTTTTTCGATGCACAAGGATCGCGCGCTTTGGGCTTCCTTGGCGGTTCTGGCGCTGGCCGGTGCCGCCTACGCGTTGCGGGAAACGGCCGGCAAGGGCTGGATGCCGGGCTGCGTGTTCCGCAAGCTCACCGGGCTGGATTGTCCCGGCTGCGGCATGACGCGCGGCACCTACGCGCTGCTCCACGGGCGCGTCGCAGAGGCGTTCTCATTCAATCCCGTCGGCATGATCCTGCTACCGCTCGCGATGGTCGCGCTCGGCATTGAAGTGATGGGTTGGGTGAGGGGAAAACCCATGCCGTTCCGGATCAAACCAGGGCGCTGGGGCGCGACGGTGGTCGCCGTGGTCGTGATCGTTTTCTGGATCGTGAGGAACCTCGTCTAACGGATCACCTCGGTGCCGATGCCACCGTCGGTGAATATTTCCAGCAGCAGTGCGTGCGGGAGACGGCCATCCACGAAGTGAACCTTGCGCACCCCGGCATTGAGGGCGTCCACGGCGGAACGGACTTTCGGGATCATGCCGCCGGAAATGGTGCCGTCCGCGATGAGCGCGTCGGCCTGGGCGCGGTTGATGGATTTGATGAGGGAGGAGGGATCTTTCGGATCGCTGAGCAGGCCGGGGACATCGGAGAGATAGACGAGCTTCGAGACGCGCAGCTCCTTGGCGAGGGCGGCGGCGGCGAGGTCGGCGTTGATGTTGAGCGGCTTGCCGGTGGCCAGCTCGGAGGCGAGCGGGGAAATGACCGGGACGATGCCCGCCTTGTGGGCGGTGTCCATGTTCGCGAGCTGGCAGCCGACCACTTCTCCGACGCGTCCGAGATCGACCGCCTCGCCGTTCGAGTCGGTGGATTTCATTTTCTCACCGAGGAAAATATCGGTGCCGGGAATACCGATGGCCTTGCCCCCGAGGTCGCGTATCATGCGGACGAGGCCGGGGTTGATCTCATCGGAGAGAACTTTGGAAACGATGTCGATGGCATCGTCGCAGGTGTAGCGAAGGCCGTTGATGAACTTCGCCTCGATACCGGATTTCTCCATCGCGGCGGAGATCGCCTTGCCGCCGCCGTGGACGACGATGGGATTGATGCCCGCCACCTCAAGGAACACGATATCGCGCATCACGCTCGCGACGAGTTCGGGATCCTCCATGGCGGAGCCGCCCATCTTGATAAGGATGGTCTTGGAGCGGAAGGCCTGGAGGTAGGGCAGGGCTTCGATGAGGGCGTCGGCTTTTTCGGCGGGGTTCATGGGAAGGAGTGGAAAATGATCAGTAATCGGCGGTCAGTGGAAGAGTGGATTTTTCGGGTCACGATTTCGCCCCGCCTTCCGTTTGCGGGCAGTCTTCTTCGGATGGGCTGTCCTGGCCGCCTGTTTCGCGGTTTTCTTCACCGCTTTCCATGCCGCCATTTTCAGCGCTTTCATCGTGGTTTTTTTTGGGTGGGGAAAGTGGTGCCGGATCGGATTCGATCTGAAGCTGGAACGCGGGTTGCCGGCTTGGATTGGGTTCGGTTCCGACCGTTTCCTCGCGCACGGGAAGGGTCTTGCGCATCGCGGTAAGCGGGATAGCGGCGAGTATGGCGGCAAGGGCGGGCAGGGTAGGCGGCCATGTGCCGGTGACAGGGACGACAATCAAATGAATGATGACGAGAACCCCCGCGAAAACCGTCAAGGCGCAACGTCCGCCGGCTTTCGGAAAACTTCCCAGACCATGCAGCAGGGAGATGAGCGAAGCGATGAGAAGCAACTCCGAGAGCCACGGCATGCGGTTGAAAGCCCTTGATAAGGAGATGCCGGACGGATCGGCGAGCAGGGAAACGGTGGGGACGAGGGTTTCGGAAAATCGAGCCGAGGCTTCATCCGCCGCCGTCATTCCGTTGCGGACCAGCACCGTGCCCGCGCGGCGCCCAGTCAGGAGATCTGCCGGCGCGTCGATGAGCGTCTCCGCCGGTATGGAGGAGGGGTTTGCGTATGAAGGCGGAGCAAACGCGAGCCGTCCGAAATCATCAATGGGAATGAACGGCCCGTCCGTTCCGAGGGCGATGTATTCCCCCAACCGGATCTCGATGTTCGCGGCAGGCACCTTGTGATCCGCGAGCGCGGCGAGCAGTGGGAAGGAGAAAACCACGCGGTCGTCCCAACGCGCGAGCAGGTAGGGAAGCGCTCCATCCGGCTCGGATTCCAGCGCGGTAAATCCGGCCAGCGAGGTGGCGTTGCCGAGCATCACGTCCGGGATGGAGACGCGGTTCACGATGGGAAGATGGCGGCCGTTTCCATGGATTTCGGAAACGGCGATCGAGGCTTGGCGAAAGGCCGGTGGAAGCGGGGAGGGAATGGGGCCGCGCGAAAGGGGAGCGGCGGTGACCACAGAGCGCAGCGCGCCGAGCTGTTGGTCGAGCGCCATCAGGGAAATCACATCCGGCTCGGACCAAGCGAGCGGCATCCCGATGGCGACGGAATCGCGGCCGAGGCGGCGCAGGTTTTTCAGGATGATCGCGATGTCCACCGGCGAGGGCGGGGAGGCCTGGAAAACGCGGTCGGGATCGTCGGTGATCGCGATGTCCGGCAGGGGATCGGTCGGTGGTGTGGCCTGCCACTTGAGTGTGCGGAGGGTGTGGGCGCTGTCATGGCTACCCTTTCCGGTGATGAAAAACGGCGACTCCGCAAAGGAGCGCGCGGTGAGTGAGAATAGCCCGCGGTCCATGAACGTGCCGGGCAAAAACGCCCATGCAAGCAGCGCCGTAAGGGCGCAGATCACGGACTTGAGGATGCGGCGCGGCATGGGTTGGGAAAGATTGAAATGGAACCCCGCGCCTTAAGGTAGCGCGGCGAGGATGCTTTGCGCGACCTCGCCGGTGCTGCGATTCGCATCGATGAGGCGGGCGAAGGGTTCGTCCTTGAGCGAGAGGAAAATGGCGCGGCAGCGTTCGAGGTTGGCGCGTTGCTCGAATTCGTTCGCGGTGTCGCCGCGCGATCCGATGCGTGAAAGTGCGGTTTCCACATCGAGATCGAGGATCAGCAGGAGGTCAGGGACGGGCGCGAAGGCTTCGTTGTCCTCCCGGATTTTCCGCGGATCGAAACCTCGTGCGCCTTGGTAGGCCATGGTGGAGAAATAGTAGCGGTCGAGGATCACCACATTCCCGGCGGCGAGGGCGGGCGCGATCTTTTCGGCGACGTGCTGCCTGCGGTCCTTCAGAAAGGTTTCCAGCTCCTCCTCCGGCGAGAGGCGGCCGGTGTTCGCGGAGTTACGCAGCAGCGTGCCCCACGGGCCATCGGTGGGTTCGCGGGAGAGGGTGACGGTGCGGCCCCGGGCGGTGAAGTGTTCCGCGAGACGCTTGGCTTGGGTGGATTTGCCCGTGCCGTCGATGCCTTCGAGTACGATGAACATGGTAAGAGTTTGCTAGGTGTCAGTTTCCAGTTTTCAGGAAGACCGGAGATAGCGGGATTTGAGATGCTGGAGATAATCATCGGTCGCGGGCGGGCGGCCGGTGGCTTGTTCCATGAGGGCGGTGGGGTCGAGCGTGCCGCCGTGGCGGTGGATGTTTTCGCGCAGCCACGTGAGCAGCGGTGCGTAGTCGGCCTTCGCGGTGGCGGCGCCGATTTCCGGGATGGCGGTGGCGGCTTTGAAAAGCTGGGCGGCGTTGATGTTGCCGAGCGTGTAGGTGGGGAAGTATCCGATCCCGCCCATCGACCAATGGATGTCCTGGAGGCAGCCGTGAGCATCGTCCTCCGGAGCGAAGCCGAAAGATTCGCGGAACAGGTCGTTCCATGTGGCGGGCACCTGGGCTACGCTGATCTCGCGGTTCAGCAGCATCCGCTCGATGCGGAAGCGCAGGACGATATGGAGGTCGTAGGTGGCCTCATCCGCCTCCACCCGGATCGGGGAGAACTCGGCGCGCTGGATGTGGCGGAGGAATTTTTCCAGCGGGAATCCTTTGAGCTGGGGGAAGTGTCCCTGTGCCATCGGATAGAATTTTTCCCAGAATTCCGGCGAACGCCCGACCTGGTTTTCCCAGAGCCGCGATTGCGATTCGTGGATGCCGAGCGAAACGGCGGAGCCGGATGGCAGGCCGAAGTCCGCCGCGGGCAGGCCTTGCTCATACATGCCGTGGCCGGCCTCGTGCATGACGCCGAAGAGCGACGAGGTGAAATCGGATTCCATGTAGCGCGTCGTCAGGCGCACATCGCGCGGGCCGAGCGTGGTGCAGAACGGGTGCGCGGTGGTGTCGATGCGGCCGGTTTCGAAATCGAAGCCGATCTCGGCGGCGACGATGGCGTTGAAAGATTGCTGGGTTGCCACCGGATAGGGCCCGGGCGGGAGTTCCGATGGAGGGCTTTTCGCTACGGCCTGCGAGGAGAGAGGCGCGAGATCTTTCCGCAACGCATCGAAGAGCTGCGCGATGGCGGCGGTGGAAGTGCCGCGCTCAAATCCCTCAAGCAGCGCGTCGTAAGGCTCGCCCGCAAAGCCCCACAGATTCGCTTTCTCCAAAGCAAACCCCACCAGCGTCTCAAGATGCGGTGCGAAGATGGAAAAGTCCGAGGCCTTCCGCGCCGCGATCCACGCATGGTGCCCGGCGGATTGCGCGGTGGACTCGCGGGCGACCAGATCGGTGGGGATCTTCACGGAGCGGTCGGACTCGCGGCGGATTTCGCGAAGGTTCGCGGTGCGCACCGGGTCGCTGCCGTCGTCCGCTTCCTCGTCGGCTTCGAGGGCTTTGAGGAAATCCTCCGAGGTGGCGAGCTTGTGCGCGTGCGCGGCCAGGTAGGAGAGTTGCGCGGAGCGGTAATCAGCCGAGCCCGAGGGAAGATAGGTTTCCTGATCCCAAGAAAGAATGTGGCCGGTGCTGCTCACCAGCGCGATTTCGCGGACGCGGTCGAAAAGGGTCATGCGGGAAGTCTGTACATCGCGGACGGCTTGGCCAGTTTGATTCCTCTTGGCGCTCGCCAAGATGCGCGAAACCCGCCACCTTTCCCTCCCGCCGTGCAAATCCTGATCCGAAACATCGACCGCAGCCTCTCCCAGGAGCAGATCACCGACCTTTTCCGCAAGCACGGGAAAGTCACCTCCTGCACCCTCGTGATGGATCCCAAGACCGGCCAGTCCAAGGGCTT
>JAIXQS010000037.1 GCA_027485615.1 Verrucomicrobiaceae bacterium | reverse complement strand
GGGTGCGGAATCTGCAACCCGCACGAAACCAAGGCGATCCAGAGCTAGGAAAAAACTCGGGCCTTTTCTCAAGGTGAAATTCGGGTCGGCTGCGGTGCCGATCTATCGAACGGAATCCAAGGGCAGGGTTCGCTTCACGCTGAGCTTCTATAGGGACGGGCGCCGCATGCGGAAAATGTTCAACGACCTGGAGTCCGCCAAAAAGGAGGCCTTGTTTGTGGCGCAGCGGATCCAATCCGGCATGCAGCACGTCACCGATCTCAAGCCGCACGAGCGCGACAGCTTCAAAGCGGCGGAGGCGAAGCTCGAGAAAACCGGCATTCCCTTGGTCGCTGCCATCGAGGATTACACCCGGCATCGGCAAGACCAGCCTCGTGAACCTGATCGGCCGCACGCTCGTCAGCCACCCCGTCGCCACCGGGGCGGCAGGGAACGTCAGGGCGGCGATGGCGGATTTGGAGATGTGGATGGGGTGAGTTCTTGGATTGGCTCATGGTGTTGAGCAACGCGACAAGCGGTTCTTCATTCTCCCTGCCCAAGGCTGCGCGTCAGTTCTTCGAATGCCGCAGCCCCCCCTTCCTTCTCGCACCAGCGTTGAACGTGCTCCAGATTGACCCGCGCTGACTGACACTTGCAGATGAGAACCGCTTGGTCGAAATTGGCACGGGATTTCCAATGGATATATCCGGCAAGTCGATCCTTCACGCTGTCGGTCGGCGAAAGAAGGCGAAGTTTCCGGCCTTCGACTTCGATTTCTGCCGGAGTCACGGGATATTCCTCGCCGATTTCCACCGGTCCCCTTGGAAACTCAAGGAAGAGATGGGGGCACGAAGGATGTCGGAAATACCGGGACTTGCTTGGCTCAAAGCCCAGGTCACGCAAGACATCCTCGATACGATCCCGATGAAAATCATCAGGGACCATGTCGAGATCGCCGGATCGGTAAAGCCCTGCGGTGTAGATTGCAACGACCGCGCCTCCGACAAGAACCGAACGGATTCCGGCTCCTTCAAGGTGCCAGGCTACATATTGCCAAAGTTCCCCCTCGGTGCATCGAGGCCAATCGGGTGGTTTCATCATTTAGCAAATTTGACTTGAATATGCGGTCATCTGACCTGAATGTCGGATCATGATATCTACGGCATTGGCGGATTTGTTTGGTGGAAGAGCAGCTGAGGCGGTCCTGCTTCATCTGTTCCACTACGGTGAAACGTATGGTCGGGCAGTGTCCCGGGATTTTGCCGTATCCTTGGATTCCGTCCAGCGCCAACTGGATCGGTTCGAGCGCGCCGGCACTTTGGTTTGTAAGCGCCAAGGGCAAATGTTGATTTACTCATGGAATCCAAAGTCCCGGCTTGCCACACGGCTGCGTGAGTTGATCGGTGTTGTTCATGAGGGATTGAGTGCGGAGGCCAAAGAGTCGATTTTCCTTCAACGCAGGCAGCCTAGAGCGAAAGATAAGCCAGTCATTCGATAGGCAATTTGTGCCGCATAGGTCCGACTCCAGCCCCCCCCTGACAACGAAGCTCTCGCGGCATTCCTCGCTAGTCGGTGGGCTGTCCCATCTCCACCACCCGCATGATCGCCACCGGGGCAGCAGGAAACGTCAGGGCGGCGATGGCGGATCTGGAGATCTGGTTTGGCCAGTTGGGAGAGTGTAAGTTTTTTTGTGTAAATAGTTTTCGGGTGATCGGGGGTTAGGGATTGTTAGGCATGCGGTCTGCGAATTCGATGGCGAAATAGCTCAGGGCGCCGGGCCAGTTTGTTGTGGTCTGTGTCCATTTCCGGCTGATGTTCCTCAGTGCCAGGTAGAAGAGCTTGAAGAGCGAGTCGATGGAGGGGAAGAGGTTGCGGTGGTGGCTGATCTTGCGCAGCGAGCTGTTGAGCGATTCGATGGCGTTGGTGGTGTAGATGATCCTGCGGATCTCCGTAGGGAAGTGGAAGAAGGGGGAGATCTGGCTCCAGTTCGCCTCCCAGCTGCGCCCATAGTGGCTTCGCTCCAATCGTCACCTTGGCCAATACTCTCAAAAGCTGGCAGGAGGAAATCGCCTGCATGTGGCGCTTCACCAAAAACAACGGCATCACCGAAGGCTTCCACCGCAAAATGAAACTTATCCAACGCCGTGCTTACGGCTTTAGAAACTTCAATAACTACCGCCTGCGCGTCATCGCTCAGTGCGGATAAACCAAATAGACAAAAAACCGAAAAATCGACCCATCCCCCAAACTTTGGTGTAGACCCGCAGCGTCACGAGGGGCACTTGAAATGGGGGGTGGGCAGGAGTATGAAAAAGAAAATCTTGAACTCGTAGGAAATCTCAGTGGGGGGTGCTCAATGCTGGAGGATTCGGCAAGCGGGCGCGTTTTTTGCGGAGTAGGAGTGCGAGGCTGGTGCTTGCCAGTAGGCTTAGCGAGGGCTCGGGAATGATGATTGGGGCGACGGTGAAGCTAAATTGGTAGGTAGAGGCATAGCCTGTTTCATTGATCCAGAATGCGTAGCTACCTGGTTCCAAGGAGCTGGCATAGTCGTAGGGTGGCCCGGTGGTTAAAAACCTGAGGATTTCCCGGCCTTCTGCCCATGTGCCAAATCCGACATAGCCGATGGGATCTGCGAAATCATTACTGGGAGGGGCCGAGAGGATAGCTCCGGGTTGGGAGAGGAGGAAGGAGACATTTCCTGTGTTCTCGGCGTCCGTTGCGTAACTGAGGAGTTTGATGGAATTGAGATTCATGCCCGCCGCGACGGTGAGGGTGAATAAATCTAGATCCCCATCTGCGATTGTCCCTTTGAGCGTAGAGGTGCCGACTCCTGGGCTAAGTTGGGTCGGGAGCAAATACTCGTCACTGAGATCCCCGTTGACGGCTTCATCATAGGAGAAAACGGCAGCATTGCCTATGCTAGTGAGAGCCAATAATGCGGCGATAAGGTTCTTGGTAAGACTCATGTGAAGATCCCAAGTGGGGGGGAGGTGGAATTGACATCGTAGAAGTTGCCAATGTTGGGCAAGACATGGGGGAGGTCGCTGCGTGGCACTCCGAACCAGAGCAGGAGATCAGCGTAGTAGGAATCCACAGAAGTGGTGGGCAGGAGGTTTCCATTGGTGCTGAGGTCGAGGCCGTCGCCGAGTTTGAGGAGGGTGGGGTAGTTCCCCAGGATTTTCCCGCCGTTGACGGCGCCGCCTATGACAAAGGCATTTCCGCCCCAGGCGTGATCCGTGCCGCTGCCGTTGCTGCGGAGCGTACGTCCGAAGTCGGAGCCGGTGAAAACGGTCACTTTATCCTGTAAGCCACGTGCGCCCATCTCGGCCCAGAATTGTTTGAGGGCCAGATTGACCTGAGTGAGGAGGTTGGCTTGGTTGGCAAGGAGGTTCGCATGACCGTCGAAACCCTCGAAGTTGATGAAAAATGTCTGCCGCTTGACGTTGAATACGTTCCGCATGGCGATGGTGCGGGCGATGGACCGGAATGTGGCGGAGAGGTTACCAGAAAATGTGGTGGTGGTGGCGGTTTTGTTGTACTCGGTCTGGAAGGTGTTTGCGAGGTCTGAGTATTCGTCGATTTTATCGCGGTGGACGCGTTGGAAGATGTTTTGGTAAAGTCGGCTCTGCTGAGCTTCGAATTCAGTCTTGAACCATTGGTCTTTGAAATTGACGTTGTCGAGTAGTTCGATGCCAGTAGCTCCGATGGCAAGCCCCCCGTTGTTAACTCCCTGATTGATGCCTTTGGTCGAGCTCAGGGCGAAGCTCATGGGTAGTGCCGAGCCGGGATTGACGCGGCTGCTTAATATATCTGCGGTGCGACCGAACCAACCGGTGTTGTGGCTGGCTTTTTGGGGCATGCCGGTTTGCCAAGCGATCTGTTGGGTGTTGTGGGCGCCGAGGGCGACGGGGATGCGATAGCTGCCGCTCTTGAAGGCGGCGACGCTCGGGATCGGCTCAACGAGGGTGCCGATGTTGGCGACGAAGCTGGCATCTCCTTGGTTGAAGAGTGCGGCAAGGTCTGGCAGCGACGGGTGAATGGCGAAGGTTCTGCCCGGAGTGTTGGTGACGTTGAGTGGGAGTGCGGCACTCGGATTGAAGGGTTCGCCTGCGGCAGAAGGGAGTTGAAGGCCGACGTTGGAGCGGGTCTGTGCATACCAGGCGAATTCGTCGGGAGTCGTCGGGATGAGCATGTTGAAGGAGTCATTCCCACCATTGAGGAATAGGCAGATGAGTGCTTTGTAGTCTTCGCCGGGAGTGCCTTGGGCCTGGGCCAGGTTGTTGGCCAAGGTCAAGTTCATGATGGTGTTGATGGCGGGTAGAGAGCTCATCATCCCGCAGGTGCCATTTTTCAAAAAAGAGCGTCGGTTCATGGATCGGGTAGGGTTGGGTTCGATTCCGGAATGGCTGGAAATTATTTCTGAATCGCACAGGCGGAGTCCGCGAAGAGTTTGAGAATCGCGTATTTGAGACGATTGGCGGATGACTCTGAGGCCCAGCTCGTGGCGTAGCTACCTGTTGCGGAAATCGGTTCGCGGTAGTCGGCACGAGCTGCGGCATCTGCCAGGCCGCCGGTCATTAGTAGGCTGAGACGGTCCACCAGATCGTCCCGTTGGATGCTGTCACTCAGCATGGCGATTTCCTTGAGCAGGCGGAACTGGACGGCCGGCTCGGAGGGGGTGCCGTTGGGGTAGATGTAGTACGGGGTGTGAATGTAGTTGAGTAGCTTGCCACGGACTTGTTTGAGGAAAGAGAGGTTGGTGGTGGCATCGAGTAGTTGGAATTCGGGTGAGCGGATCCCGGCGCTTTCAAGTTCGCCGGGTTGTGTGTAGGTGGACTCGAAGAAATTAAAGACGGAGGGGGCTGCGAAGAACTGTTGGTTCCCTAAGGAGCATTCTTTCCAGAATTGTAAGTTGTCTTTGGTGTAGGGGGCGGGGTCGACTTCTGTGCCGACTTCGAAGGCGCGCACTAAACTGGCGAAGCGTATCAGCGGTTCGCGTAGCTTGCCGTGCCGGGGCTCGGTGAGAAATCGCGGGCCGCGGGCCTCGGGGTCAAGGAGGATGGCTTTGATGACGTCGCCAAGATCACCGTCTGTGTCTCTGAAGACCTTGGAAATCCGTGCGACATATTCGGGTGAGGGTTCGGAGGTGACAAGGTTCTGGATGAGTCGAGTCGAGACGTAGGGGGCACAATTCGGATGTTGAACGAGCTTTTGGCAGACGAGTCGGATTTCGGCTTTTACATTCGTGTTAGCGGGGATTTGTAGGTAACCATTTAACAGGGATTTAGCGGTTATGTCATGGTCGGATTCCACAGCAAACATTTCATAGGAAGTGGACAACGAGTTTACCGGATCACCAGAAATGCGGCCACTGCCGTAAGTCGGTTTTAAGCCGGTGAAGGATTTGGCGAGTTCGGATACGTCATTGGATCCATAAGTTGGGATTAGGGCTCCGAGGGTGTCGGTCTTGTAGGAGCCGTCTTGGTTCATTTGATAGAGCCCGAGCGTGAATAGCTGCATGATTTCGCGAGCGTAGTTTTCATCTGGCAGGGTGTTTTGGGCAGGGTTGGCCTTTTTGTTGTTGATGAAAGTGAGCCAATTACCCATGTGTCCGTTGACGGAAACGGCGTAGAGCAGGTCTTCATACTTGCCGAAGCAATTGTTATGGAAGAGGTCGATGTAAACGGCGCCGGGCTTGCCATAGCTCGGAATGAAACCGGCGCCTGAGGCAACGATGATTTGCAGGAGTGCCCAGACGGATTTCTGGCGTAGGACGTCATCTCCATGAACGACGCCGCGCATGAAGGCGGTGCTGAGGTTACTTTGGGGCATCCCTGGACCATCTGCCCGAGTTTCGTAGGGGTAAAAGGTAACATTCGCGGTTTTCCTACCGGCCTTTACCCAGTCTTCCTCGATTCCGTTCAGGTAAGCGAAGTAGGACGAGTAAGGGGGCTTGGCGAGCTGGGCATTGATCCAGCCTTCGTAGCCGAGATTTTGCACGGCGATGATGTCTGCCTCACGAGGACCGAAACCGGCTTGGAAAAGGAAGCGGGCGGCGTTTTCTGGGGAAATGCTCTCGGCGTAGGATTTGTCGGTGAGTGACTCACTCAAGTTCACTCCACGGAGCAGTTCATTCAGGTGTTTGGAATCGCCGCCGTTACTGGCTGAGCGCATGGAGTCTGGCTTGCTGGCGTCAAACATGGCTATAAATGACTCAGCAGCACTAGAGAGTCCGTCGCTGTCGGAGTCGGAGCCATTATCAACGAATGTTGATATGGCGGAGTCTAGGACTCGCATCCGGAAAAACAGCTTGCGGGGGTCAGTGACGCCGAGGTTGGTAAATGACCGGGTGAGGGTCATGTCAGAATCATTGCCGGTGACTGAGTCTTGGAAAGTCGCCCATCCGAGCATGTCGGGCGACCACTGGAGTTGGTAGCGGACGCCACTTTTCCCAAAGAAGCCGAGTGTGACATCGGTGCCGGTCACTTGGCGTAGTTCGCAGGCGATAAAACTCATCCGATCCACGGGGTTGGTGCGAGCGATGAATTCGTTAACGTCGGTCTGTCCGTCGCCATCGGAGTCTAGAGTGGGATTTTGGTGGAATTTTTTGAAATCGACACCACGATTGCTGATTTCTACGAAGTCATGAAAACCGTTGCCATTGCTGTCCGGAAACGCGTGTGGAGTCGGAAGCGAGCCGACGCGGATTTGCGCCGGGGTCAGTAAGTATGCTTCTTGTTGAACGGTGAGGCTGCCATTCCCTTTTTGGTAAATACCCGGTGGTAATTCAACATCTGCAATGACAAGCGAGCGGACTGCGATGTCGTAGTCACCGACGTTATCATAGCGGGAGTTTCCGAGAAGCTTGAGCGAGAAGGTGGGGGTGGTAATGGATTGAGTCAGCTCGAAGATCGCCTTATCGACCGCTGTGAAAGTTCCAGTAAAGTTGGAAAGATCGGCATTGGTGAGCCGGAATGTCTGGAGCGTGTCTGTGACGGTGGAAGTGCTATTGCTCGCAGTCGGATGAGAGAATTTGAGCTCTCCGCTACCCATCCAGACGCCGCCGTCGAACCAGACATCACGATTTGTCCCGTCGGTGGAGGTCACATTCCCTCCTGCTGGGGTGACGGTGACGCGGTTGGTTCCGAAGGAGAAGGTGCTGTTAAGGTCCCGCTCGTAGTGGATCGAGCCGCCGTCAAACGTGAAATGACGGAACGTCGGGTCTGCACCCGGATCGATTACGCCTTGTTGTCCAGACTGCAGCTTGGTGCCTGCATTGAGGACAAAAATGCCCCCCCCGAAAGTCGCATTACTGTAGTATAGATTAACGACGCCGTTGGAAAGCCACGTGTTAAGATCAAGGCCAGGCGCTGGCGTGATTGCATTTCCTCCCCATGTGCTCGGGGTGAGAATATCACCGCCTGAGCTTGCGGGAATGATGGCTGCATGGGCGGAAAGGACTAAGCTGCTGAAAATCGAACCGAAGAGTAGGATTTCAGGATACATGGCTGGGGCATGCTTTTATGAAATTGTTCATTGGAATCCATTTAATGGATTTGTAAAACAAGGTGAAACTTACTGCGTCACGTTGAGGCGGAGGAAGAGCTTACCTTCCACGGCGTTGGCGTTCGGCACGGTGATAGTCATGTCATCGGAGAGCGCTCCATTTTCATTCACAAGCACGGGCGTCACGTCTGTCCATGTGGCGAGATCCGTGCTCCATTGTCCGATCTGGGTGGTGGTGGATTCTGATTCGTCGCTACGCTTGTAGCTAAGGACCGAGTTGGAACCGACATTGGTGAGTGAAGGCAGAATGGCTGACGAACTGGCGACCGGTGAGCCACCGAGCACGAACTCGAGCAGGTTGCTTATGCTGTCAGCATCTGGGTCTCCGGTCGGATTGCCGTTCAGTGCTGGATCCACGCCCAGCCATGGGTTTTGCAGTCCGAAGGAACTGGCCCAAGAGCCGTAAGCATCTGCGGAACCCACTTGGATCTTGCCAAGCCCGGTGATTGCTCCGCCGCTATTGGTGGAATCGTAGAGGCCGTTAGGCTGAGTGACGCCGTCGATGATCAGTGAGCCTACGGTATCTGTCCCGGCATTGGGTAGGTTGAGGACAGCGGGTGAACTCGCGGCGGCTCCGATGGTGAGGGGGGCACTGTCTGCTAAGGCCGGGCTGCTGAGACTGAGTATGCCGTCGAGGACGGTGGTCGCGCCGGTGTAGGAGTTGACGCCGGTGAAGGTCAGCGTGCCAGCACCGGACTTGGTGAGCGTGCCTGCGGCGGCAGGGGAAACGGCATCTTGCAGCACCTGGCCAATGGTGATGTTTTTTCCCGTCCCCACATTGAAGTTTGCTCCGTTGGTGGTGAGGTAGGCGTTGGTGAAGGTTCCAGCAGGCATGTAAATCGTGCTGGCCGCAACCGGCGCGAGGAAGCCCGTTGCGCCCGAATCGAACGTGATGGTGGCTGTCGAATTCGAGCCGCGGGCGGTCGGGAAGGCCCCTAGCGTGACCTGCGCCGTGCCGCCGATGTGGATGAAGGACGAGTTGGCATTCGTGACGGTCGCGGCTCCGCCGGCGGAGAGCGAGGCAAAGTTCGTCGCGCTGAAGGTGCCACCGGTCAGATTGAGGTTGGCGATGTGCGGGCCAG
>JAIXQS010000131.1 GCA_027485615.1 Verrucomicrobiaceae bacterium | reverse complement strand
CGCCGTGCTCAGATCCTCGCTG
Source organism: Verrucomicrobiaceae bacterium (assembly GCA_027485615.1). GTDB lineage: Bacteria > Verrucomicrobiota > Verrucomicrobiia > Verrucomicrobiales > Akkermansiaceae > Luteolibacter. Next base: position 49,756 of record JAIXQS010000131.1, on the reverse strand, counting down.
GCTGCGTGCTACCTTTCCTCTGCGACGATCCTGGAGGGAATCGGGCAGATCGGCGACGCGCGCGAGGTGCGCTTGCTCGCCGCCGCCGAAATGGTGCGCCTGCTGAAGGAAAATCCCGCGGACATCGATATGCGCCTGGAACTCGCGGGTTGCTACGGCGCGATCGCGGAGGCCGCCGTGCTGGCTGGCGATGTGGGCTCTGCGGAAACGGTTTCCAACGAGGCGATGAAACTCCTCGATGAGATCCTGCGCAGGCGTCCGGACTCGGCCGTCGCGGCGTCGCGCAAGGCTGCGCAGTTCGGCCTGCGTGCGGGGTTGCTGCGCGATGCGGGGAAATCCGACGAGGCTCTTGGGGCGTATGAGGAGGGCATCAAGCTACTGGAGCGGCAGGGCGCGGATCGCGACGGCATGGTGGCATATCGGCTTGCGCTGCTTTGGTGGCAGAAAGGCGGGATGCTCGGTTTCTCCGGGAAAAAGGATGAAGAGATAGCCCTTCTTGCAAAAGCCCGCGAAGCGTTGCGGGGCATCGAGGGGCGGGGAACGGAAAGCTGCGTTCCAACCGAGGAGTTACAACGTTCTAGCGCCTATCTGCTGGGCGACTATGCTCATGCCCTGGAACGCGTGGACAAGCCGAAAGAGGCGAAGGAGATCTTCCGGGAAGCCATACTGATGTGGGAAAGCCTCGCCAAGTCCCGGCCCCAGAGCGAGGAATACCAGGAAGGCTTGGAGTGGATCGGGCAGCGGGTGAAGGGGCTGTGAGGGCGTTTTTTGCCCCTGATCATTCCAATGCCTTTTGGTAGGCGCCGCGGAGACGTCTCTCTTCGGTTTTCGATTCGCTGAGAGTAATTAGGGTGGTGTCTGCGGACTTGCGTGTGTTCGCAACGGCGCTTTCCTTTTCGCGGAGGGCGTCCCTGAGGTTTCTCACCGAGGCGTCGAGCGCGCTGAGGGTGGCCATCGCCTCTTCGCGGTGGCCTCCGGAAAGTCCCTCCGATCCGAGGATGTTCGCGAAGGCATCACGCTGCGCCCGCTTCCCATTTAGCGCGGCGACGGCGGCATCCACCTCGGCGAGCGATGAGGAAAAACCGCCGATGTCTTCTTCGCTGCGAGCGGCGAGAGCTAGCGTTTCGGAGGTGGTGTGGAGGACGCGGGTGTTGATGGCGGCGGCGTTCCAGCGCTTTTCCTGTCCTCTCAGTTTGGCGATTTCGTCTACGGCTTCGATTTCCTTGATTCGGTTCGCAATGGTTTGAAGCCGTGTCTCGATGGAGGGCGGGTTAGTGGGGAAAGAAGTGATCTCGGCGGAGCCTTTTTCCTCGGCGGAGAAGGCGTGGATCTTGCCCTGAGAATCCGTAACGAAGGCGCGCTTGCCATCCCCGCTGAAGGCGGCCGCGGTGGGAAGGGTGGGGAGCGGGATTTCACGCAGGATGTTGAAATCGGCTTTCCAGAGCTTCGCTTTGTTATCGCGGCCGGCGGTGACGAAGGAGCCGTTTCCGGTGAAGGCGAAGGCGGTGACACCGCCGGGGTGGGCGTCGATTTTTTTCACCTCGCCGCCGTTGTTCATTTCCCAGAAACGCACGGAGCCATCCTCGGAGGCGGAGGCGAGGAGGTTCGAATCGGAGCGGAAGGCGAGGGCGGTGATCGCGGCCTGATGGGCGCGGAGGGTGTGGAATTCGTTCGCCGTCTCCGCCTCCCAGGCCCACACGCCGCCGTTGCGGTCGCCGCTGGCGAGCAGGATGCCATCGGGGGAAATGTCGAGGGCGGTGATCCAGTCGGTGTGTTTCTTGACGGAGTGGACGCGCTCGCCGGTGGAGGTGTTCCAGAGGTTGAGGAGTTTCGACGGCCCGCCGGTGGCGACGATGTCGAAGCCCGGGCGGATGTCGGCGGCGAGGATGGAATCGAATTCTTTCCCCGCCGAGACGACGCGCGAGCCGTTGGTGACATCGAAGGTGATGGTGAGGCCGTTTTTCCCGGGGATACCGCCGCCCGCGATCAGGTAGCGACCGTCCGGAGTGAAGGCGAGCGAGATGGGATCGCCTTCGGGAAACGGGAGGATGCCGATGAGTTCCAGGGTCTCCGTGTGGTGCAGCAGGATCTGCCGCTGTGAGGTGACGGCGAGCAAGGGAGCCCATGGCGAGGCGGCGATGGCGTGGACGGCGGACGGGCGCTCTGTGAGGACGGGCGGCTCTAACAGGAGATGCTCCGGCATGGGCGGCGGGCCCTCGGGTTTCGCGGCGGGATCGGAACGGAGCGCGGTCTCGAACTTCGGCTTCTCCGGTTTCCGCGCGGAAGAGGATTTGTTTTCCAGCAAGCCGCCCTCGACCCATTTCACGAGAAGATCGATCTGCGGGGCGGAGAGCTTGTCGCCCTCGGGCGGCATCTTCGGCTCGGCGGTTTGTTTGACGAGGTTGATGAGGGTCGAGGAAACATCGCCGGGTTCGACGATTTTCCCGGAGGAGCCGCCTTTCATGGCACCCGCAAAGGTGGAGAGATCGAGACCGCCTTTGGTCTTGTCCGGGTTATGGCAATTCAGGCACGTCTGCTCGAAGAGGGGCAGGATGTGGTCGTCGTAAGAGATCTTCTCCTGCGCGGAAAGGAGCGGCGCGGCGAGCAGGGTGATGACGGGGATACGGAGCAACGAATCACCTACGGAAAAATGCGGGGCGAGGTTTCAGGAAATGAGACAGGCTCACTGCCTCACCCGGCATTTCGCAACCACGTCATCCCATGTGAAATCCTCGCGCAACATCGCGGCCAGCCATGGGTCGGACGCAGGTAAGTTCTTCACGGTGGCGAATTTTTCCGGGTTCGTGATGCGGGTGAAAAGGACGCGTCGGCAATCGCGGCGCGGCACCGATTTATTTCCGTAACCGCCGGGCTGGTTGCTGGACCAGAAGCGGACGGTTTCGGCATGGTGGCCGAGATAGACGACGTGGTGTCCGCGCTCGCGGCCGCCGATCTCATCCGTCCACCAGATTTTCAGGAAATCGCCGGGGCGCGCCTCTTCCCATGAGGTGAAATTTTTCCCGGCACCGAGATCCGCCACGAGTTTGGCGGCGCCCGGGCCGTTCGAGTTCCAGCGCCCGAACACGCCATGTCCGTCCTTCTGGTCGATCTCGGGCCGCATTTCCTCCCAGTCATCATCCATCGCCTTGAGCAACACGAGGTAGGTCGCGCCGGAGCAGAAGCTGGGCTTGGCGCGGTTCGCGTCCACGAGGACCCTGCCGTCGTTGAGCATCGGGCATGCGCTGTGCAGGAGATTTTTGGAGGCGTCGCTGCCGTCGTAACCGCCGCCGGTGGGCATGGATTTCACGGCGGTGAGGATCTTGGAGTTGAAATCGGGTGCGTTGGCGGCGGGGATGTTTGCGCAACCTGTTAGGAGTGCCGCGAGGAAAAAAAGGGAGGAGAGTTTGAGTGGCATGAGGCAAGCGATCACTCGCCCGAGTCCGGGTAGGAGCCGAGGATTTTCACGAAGGAGCAATGATCCGAAAGCTCGGAGAGCGCCTGAGCGACGTTTTCCGTTTCAGCATGGCCGGAGAGATCGACGTGGAAGATGTATTCCCAGTCCTTCCGTTTCGAGGGGCGGGACTCGATCTTGGAGAGGTTGATGTGCAGGTGGTCGAAGGCCTTGAGCGCGTTGACCAAGGAGCCGGGGCGGTCGTTGATGGCGAAAAGGATGGAGGTGCGGTCGTTGCCGGTGGGGGGGCAGGTTTTCTCGCCGATCACGAGGAAACGGGTGGTGTTCGTCGCGCGATCCTGGATGGAGGTTTCGAGGAGATCGAGGCCGTGGATCTCCGCCGCGAGAGCACCCCCGAGGGCGGCGGCTCCTTCGTCGGATTTCTCCCTGGCGAGCGCCGCGGCTTTTGTGGTCGAGGAGACCTCGACGAGATCCGCTTCGGGGAAATTTTTCAAAATCCAGCTCCGACACTGCCCGAAAACCTGAGGGTGGGAGTAGAGGGTTTTGATTTCTTCACGCGGGATGGCGGACATCAGGCAGTTCTCGATGCGCAGCAGGATCTGGGCGCAGATGTGGAGGGAGGAATCGACGAACAGATCCAGCGTATGGGAAACGGCGCCTTCCGTGGAGTTTTCGATGGGCACGACGCCGTAATTCGCCTGCCGCCGCGCGACCTGATCGAAGACATCCGAGAAATTCGGCTGCGGCGAGTAAGCAACGGAGTGGCCGAATTTTTTGATCGCGGCCTGGTGTGTCCATGTGCCTTCGGGGCCGAGGTATGCGATTTTCAAATCATCCTCCAGGGCAAGCGCGGCGGACATGATCTCACGGTAGATCGCGCGGATGGATTTTTCCGGCAGGCGACCTTGGTTCATGGCGATGAGCCGGTCGAGCAAGGCCTGCTCGCGCTCAGGGGCGTAAATCTGGAGGCCGTCGCGTTTTTTGACCACGCCGACCTCGTGGACGAGATCCGCGCGCTGCGAGAGGAGGTCGAGCAAGTCCCGGTCGATCAGGTCGATCTGTTGGCGGATGTCGTCGAGGTTCATGACGGTTCGGTGGTGTCGGACTCTGCGCCGGCCGCAGCGGAGGGCGTTCCGATGCCGGAGAGGGCAAGCTGCTTTTCGGCTTCCTCGACGGGTGCGCTTTCTTCCTTGGGTTCAGGAAGTTTCACGCGGCGCAGCTCGGAAGCGTTCGGGAGGTCGTCGATGCTGTTGATGCCGAAGTGTTCGAAAAACAGATCGGTGGTCTGGTAAAGGAGCGGGCGACCCGGAAGCTCGGCGCGGCCGCCGATGCGGACGAGGTCGCGGTCGAGGAGTTTCTGGATCATGCCGTCGCAGGAAACGCCGCGCACGGCCTCGATGGCGGCTTTGGTGATCGGCTGGCGGTATGCGACGATGGCCAGCGTTTCCATCGCCGGGCCGGAAAGGCGCTCGGGTTTCCGGCCGGGGAACAGGTGGCGCACGAAATCTCCGTAATCGGCGCGGGTGTAGATTTTCCAACCCTTAGGACGTTCGAGGATCGTGAACGCGCGCTGGCTCTGCTCGTAGTGGCGGTTCAGTTCGGCAATCGCTTCGGCGACCTGCTCCGGTGCGGTCTGGGCAAGCGCGGTCAGCCATTGCTGAAGCGGTGCGGGGCTGGAGCCTTCATCGGTCTCACGTATCAGGACATCCTCCGCTTCGGCGACGCGGGCGCGGACGAGGCGGGCCATTTCCTCGGAGGAAAGCGGCTCCTGCGAGGCGATGAGGAGTGATTCGATAATCGTGCTGAGTTGCATGTCGGGTGCGCAGGTTAGGAAAGGGACGGAGCTATTCAAGCTTCCCGGCACATAGGCTGGCGAAAGATATTTTCGATAATATGAAATTTCCCCTTGAAACGTTTTGTTTGAAGGGCTAATCCACCGCGCCCTTACCGGAGGGTAGTTCGTCGATGTAACAGGCATGGCGGATACCCAGATCCTCAAGAAAAATTCCATCATGCCCGCGAAAAGCTCCCCGAAAAAACCCGTTGCAAAGAAAGCCGTGCCCACGAAAAAAGTGGCTCCCGCAAAGAAAGCGGTGAAGAAAGCTGCGCCCGTGAAAAAATCGGCTCCCGCAAAGAAAGCCGCGCCTGTGAAAAAAGCGGCTCCCGCAAAGAAAGCTGCGCCCGTGAAAAAACCGGCTCCCGCAAAGAAAGCCGCGCCGGCGAAAAAGGTTTTGAAGAAAGCGGTTCCCGCCCGGAAGGTGGCACCGGTGAAAAAAGCGGCTCCCGCCAAGAAGCCCGCCCCACCCAAGAAGGAGATTTCCAAAGCTCCTTCGCCCGTGAAGGCACCTGAGAAGAAAGTGGTGGCCAGCAAGCCGGTAGTGCGGAAATCCTCTCTGGTCAGCGTGCCCCCACCGCCAGCTCCGAAGAAGCCACCCTTTGTTCCGCCAAAGGCCGAGCCGATCCCGAAGGCTTCCGCAAACGGCGGCGGTAGCCACAGCCCTGCGTTTATCGAGAAGCAGCGTCAGCGCCTCCTTGATCTCCGTGATTCACTCGTCGATTCCATGTCAGGCATGACCCGCGACACCATTCGCAATGCGCCGGAAGGCAGCGAAGCGTCCGGCAGCGGCCAGCACCAAGGCGATGCGGGCAGCGACGCCTACGACCGCGACTTCGCACTCTCCGTCCTCGCCAAGGAACAGGATGCCCTCTACGAAATCGAGCAAGCCCTCCGCCGCATCAAGGGAGGAACCTACGGGAACTGCGAAATTTCCGAGAAGAAAATCCCCACCGCCCGCCTTGAGGCGATTCCGTTCGCCCGCCTGACCGTCGAATGCCAGGCACAATGGGAGAAGGAATACGGCAACCGCAGGTTCCGTCCTTCCGACGAAGTGGGCTTCAGCGGAGGCATTCCGCAAGAAGATGAGGATTCCGTCACGGTTTCGCTTGACGAGGATGACGAATGAACCATAGTCCGCCCCCCGCAAATCACCATGCCACGCGAAATCATCATACTTGAATGCACCGAAGCGAAAGCCGAGGGCAAACCGACCTCCCGTTACGTCACCACGCGTAACAAGAAAAGCCTACGCACTCCAGGCCGCCTGGAGAAAGTGAAGTTCAACCACTTCCTTAAGCGCCGCACCCTTCACCGCGAACTCCGCTAGTTTTATGTCCGAGCCAAAGACCATCCAACGCCGCATCAATTTCCGTAAGGCGAACCGCCAGATGACCCGCCGCAGGCAGGACATCCCTGTCGAGCAATTGACACCCACCAACCCGGAAATCCTCGGCAAGTTCACTTCCGAGACAGGCAAGATCCTTCCTCGCCGCGTGACGGGTGTTTCCGCCAAGCTGCACCGCCACATCAACAACGCGATCAAGCAGTCCCGCGCGATCAACCTGATGCCCTGAGCATCGGGATGATTTCTGCGAATAGCATGGAGATTTCGATTTCAAGCCCGCCCGCATCACCGGGCGGGCTTTTTCGCCTTCCGTGACCGGGGGCAAATGGAAAAATGATGAACGGATTGCCGGATACACAGAGCGAGTCGGATCACCGCGAGATTGTGATCGACCGGGTGGGCGTGCGGGAGCTGCGTTATCCGGCAACTTACCTGGGTGAGGATGGTGTCATCCTACATACGGTCGCGAAATTCGAGATGACCGTGGAGCTGCCCGCGCATCTCAAAGGCACGCACATGAGTCGTTTCGTGGAGGCGCTGCATGATTTTTCCGAGCCGCTCAGCGGGGCTTCGGTGATGCGTTTGACAAAAGATCTGGCATCGAGACTCCAGGCGGAGCGCGCGCAGGTCGGCTGCGAGTTTACGGTGTTCCGCGAGAAAGAAGCTCCCGTTTCCGGAATGCGCAGCAAGCTGGATTACGAGCTCGGCATGGAGTGCCGACACTCGGTGGGAGAGGGCGACGCGATTTTCCTCAGCCTCCAGGTTCCAGTGGCGACGCTATGTCCGTGCTCCAAGGCGATCAGCGAAAGGGGTGCGCACAACCAGCGCGGCATGGTCACCATCTCCGTCGAGGCCGATGAAGGTCTGACTTTTTCGGAACTCATCGACCTCGCCGAATCCTCCGCAAGCTGTGAACTCTACGCCGGTTTGAAAAGGGTGGACGAGAAAGCGGTGACCGAGCGCGCCTACGACCAACCGGTCTTCGTTGAGGATCTGGCGAGAAATGTCGCAGCCGGTCTCAGGAGCCACGCGGCGGTGAAATGGTTCCGGGTGGAGGCGGAGAATTTCGAGTCGATCCACAACCACAACGCCTACGCGATGATCGAGGGTTGAAAGTTCCGCCTGCGGATTACGTTTCCTAACGCGCGGCTGTCGTTCTCCCGCAACCTTCACCATCATGGGACAGATCATCGCACGGATCATCGCCTGGCTTGCTGGTAAAGTCCTGATTTATGCAGTGATCCTCGGCATTTTGCTGGCGATATTCGTGATCAAGGTCGTGCCGCCGATGGTCGTGCGTTACCATGAAAAGGAACTGGAGAAAGCCATCGCGGAGCTCAGCGAGAGCAAGGCATTGGTCGGAGAGCTGGCCGAGCGTGCGAAGGGGATCAGCGGCGAAATCGAGGGGAAGATGGCGGAGTTGAGGGAGCTTGAGGAAAAGCGAAGAATCATGGAGGACTGGCTGGAGAAGGTGTTGAACATTTTCCGCAGGGGCGAGGTGGAGGAGGAGAAAGCCCTCATTGATGCGAAGGAGCAAAGGTTGCGCAGCGAGATCGGCGAGTCTTCGAAACAACTCAAGCAGCTCCGCATTGATGGCGGTGAAACGGAGGAGGAGATCAGGCGCCGCGAACTTCTCCGCGATGAGAAGGAGAAGCAGCTCAGGGAAATCCAAGGCATGAGGCGAACGCTCGACGAGTTGATGACAAAAGAGCTGCGTCAACTCGCGCTCAAAGCCCTGCTGATCCTCGCGGTGCTGATCATTGTCCCATTTCTTTGGAAACTCGCCGCCTACTATCTCATCGCGCCCATCGCGGAATCGTCGGAGCCCATCCTGTTAGGCTCTGAGTCTCCGGGCGGCGAGGGCATCACGGCGACCGCGAGTCATCCCGCGCAGCGCATCCACCTCGGCGAGAATGAGGTGCTGATGGCGAAGGTGGATTACCTGCAGGGTTCCATGGGTGGCTTCGAGAAGAAGACGAAGTGGCTGATGGATTGGCGGTATCCGTTTTCGAGCATGGCGGCGGGGCTTTTCATGCTCACGCGCATCCGCAACACCGGCAGTGTCGGTGGGCAGGTCACGCTCTCCACGAGCGAGGATGCCACGGAGGAACTCGCGGTCTTGGAGATTCCAGAGGGGAAATCGATGGTGTTCCGCCCACATTATCTCGTTGCGGTGTCGCACCCCCTCGGCAAGCCGCCGCGCATCCGTTCGCGCTGGGTGTTTGGAAAACTCCACGCCTGGGTGAACCTCCGCTTCCGCTACCTGATCATCGACGGGCCGGCGAAACTGGTGTTTTCCGCGCAGCGTGGCGTGCAGGTGGAGGAGGTGCTCCCCGAGTGGCCGGGCCGCCGCGTGAACAGCCATCTCACCGCTGCTTTCAGCCCGCACCTGAGCCACTCGCCGAAGCGCGCGGAGACATTCATCGCTTATCTCCGGGGGAAAAATGCTTTGTTCGATGATTTTTTCCAAGGCCATGGCCACGTCATCCAGCAACAAGTCACGGGTGGCAAACGCAACCCCGTCGCAAGGATCTGGGAGGGTGTCTTCGGCGTGATCGGGAAAGTGTTCGGGATCTGAGGATCAGAGGAAAGCGAACAGTAGCGGGCTCAGCAGCACCGCATCGGCGAGAACTCGGAGTGTTCTTTTTGAAAGGCGATTTTCGAAATGAAGCATCATACGCAAGGACAAGGCGCTCAGGCACACTGCAAGATGGATTTGCCATGGCCCGATGAAAGCCATGGTCGCCGCCAGAATAATCAGGCCGGTGAGGGCGTGCGCCAGATGGGGGATGAGGCGTGATGGGGATGAGGCGATCGAGTGTGAGTTGCACGCGATGTCCTCTTCCTTTTCCCAGACGGAAATGAGTATGCAGTTCGCCGAGCACACGAGTCCGAGCAGGATCGCCGCGAAGCTGTAATCCCAACCGCCTTTCGCGAGAAACGCATGTGGAGCGATCACGCAACCGAGCCCGAAGATCATCCCGCAGAGGATCTCCCTCGGTGCGGCGGATGCGAGCCTCGCGTTTCCTTTCAGCCGGATGAGGTAATAAACACCGAGCAATGCTGCCGTAATCAAGCCGGTGAGGATGAGCGAGCGAGGGACGTAGCGGATGATGAGGAAAAGGTTCGCGACGGCCGCCGTGAGAGCGACGCAGACGAGACCTGCGAAATGACGTTGGGTGAAGCCCAGTCGGTCGGTTTGGGAACCGATGGAGGGCGCACGGATGGAATCGTAGAGACGGTCTGCAAGATAAACACACCACACGCTCAGCCCGAGGATGAGGTGGAAAACCGCTGGCAGATCTGCACCGAATACCCGCGCGAACAGCCATTGCCACGCCACCGCCACGACGGGCGCGTCGAGACCCAGAACGTTCGGCCACAGCCATGGCGGGCACGGATGGCTGTTTCGTTTCATGAGTATCGGATTTTAAGGACGGATCGGCGGAGATCAAAGCCCGATGACGCTTGCGCAGCGGGCATGCTCTGTTAACAAACATCAGTAAACGGAAAAACGATCATGGAATGGAAAGGCAGAAGGCAGAGTGGGAACGTCGAGGACAGCCGGGGCAAGAGCTACCGGGGCGCTTCGGGTGGCGGCGGCGGGATAGGATTGTTGGTCACGATTTTCCGGATGTTCGGATTCAAAGGCGTCCTCGCGGCGGTGGCTCTCGGGCTGGTTCTTTGGAAGTTCGGGATCGTGGATCCCAGCATGTTGCTCGGCGGCGGTGCCACTGTGGAGCAGCGGCAGGTTCAGGCCAGCCCCGAGGAGCAGGAACGGTTTGAGTTCGTCAAGGTGGTGCTCGGGAGCACGGAGGATGTTTTTTCCGCCGAGTTCGACCGCATCGGCAAACAATACGAATTGCCCAAGCTCAACGTCTATCGCGGCAAGGTGCCGACCGCCTGCGGAACGGGCGACGCCGCGATGGGGCCGTTCTATTGCCCCGGCGACAGGAAGGTTTACATCGATCTCGGATTCTACGATGAGTTAGCCAAGACCTTCGATGCTCCGGGCGATTTCGCGCAGGCGTATGTGGTCGCGCACGAGGTCGGCCACCACGTGCAGAAGCTGTTAGGAGCATCGGACATGGTGAACGCGAAGCGCGGAAAGCCGGACTTCAACGAGTATTCCGTGCGGTTGGAACTCCAGGCGGATTTCTACGCCGGCGTCTGGGCTCACCACAACCGGGAATACCTGGATCGCGGCGATATCGAGGAGGCGATGCGCGCCGCCAACGCCATCGGCGACGATGCGATCCAGAAAAAGGCGCAGGGCCGCGTGGTGCCGCATTCATTCACACACGGGACATCCGCCCAGCGGATGCGCTGGTTCAACAAGGGTCTTGTCAGCGGAAAGATCGAGGATGGGGATACTTTCTCGATGCCTTATCAGAGTTTGTGAGACCCTAAAACCTTTCAGAACGTTTGACAGTTGGCTTCTTGTCGCGACGTTATGTAGCTCGCGCCGCAAGGCGTCAGTGATGCTACCCATGAAGCCGATCTTTCTAACACTTGCTGCCGCGCTGTCGGTGTCCTCCGCCGCACCCGATGGGAAGCAGCTTTTCACCACCAATTGTTCCGCCTGCCATATGCTCGATCAGATGGTGGTCGGCCCGTCGCTGGCGGAGATCCGCAGCCTTTACGACGGCAAGGCGGATGAGTTCGTGAAATGGTCGATCGCCCCGCAGAAAAAGCGACCCGGTGCAATCGAGATGCCCTCGATGGTTCACGTCGGCGAGGAGGGTCTGCGGGCGATCTACGCACACGTCATGGAAGTTTCCAAAGGTGTGGTGGCGAAGAAACAGGAGAAAGGCGATCCCTTCGCGGCTTCGCCCACCCGAACGGTTCGCCCGCAGGTGCAGCGAATTTTCATGCCCAACGCCAGCCCGGCCTCCATCGCGCTGGCGCTCGATGATACGAATTCGCTCTGCTGGGACGCAGGAACCTGCCGCCTCCGCTATGCGTGGACAGGCGGATTCATCGACGGATTTCCCTACTGGCAAGGCAACGGCAGTAGCTTGGCGAAGATCACGGGAACCGTGAAATACACGGAGGTGGCATCGCCTTTCGGGAAAGGTGCGGCAGTCAAATTTCTCGGCTACAACGTGAAGGGTGGACTGCCGACTTTCCGATACAAGGTTGGCGAACAAATGGTGACCGAAGCCTATTCTCCGGTCAGCGAAGGGGAGGGATTTGTCCGATCGTTCGCTGTCGTCACCAAAGCTCCGCTTGTCCTCGATTTTCCCGCAGAGAGCGGAGCCGCCATCACCACTGACAAAGGAAAGCTGGAGGGCGGCAAGCTCACCCTCACACCCGCCGAAGCCGCCGCATTCATCCTCACTTTCTCCCTGAAATGAAAACCTCCGCCTTCCTCGCTTGGATCACTCTCACTGCCGCCTCCTTCGGATGGACGGAGTATTTCACTTTCGAAAACGTCGCGCCCCCGGCGGGGATCGATCCGCAGGTTGGTGCGATGGATCGCATGCCGGACGGGCGCCTTGCCGTGGCGTTCCATCGTGGCGAGGTGATGTTTTTCGATCCCGCCGACGGTTCATGGAAACTTTTCGCGACCGGATTGCAGGAGCCGCTCGGCATGCTGGCGGAGGCCGATGGCAGCGTGCTCGTCATGCAGCGCGCGGAGCTGACACGGCTGAAGGACACCGATGGTGATGGCAGCGCCGACGAGTATGAGACCGTGTTCGACGATTTCGGGATGTCGGGAAATTACCATGAGTTCGCCTACGGCCCGGCGCGCGATTCGGAGGGGAATCTCTACATCGTGCTCGGCATCGCATCGAACGGCGCGCCGATGGCTCCGGAGATCCGCGGTGAGTTTTCGGAAGTCGGCGAGGTCGATCGCGTGGGGATGTCCGACCTCGCCTCATGGGGCAAGAACAAAGGCAAGGCGGGCCGGATGTATGCCCGTGTCAAATGGCGCGGCTGGGTGCTGAAACTCTCGCCCGATGGCAAAAAGATGGAGCCCTACGCCAGTGGTTTCCGCTCGCCGAACGGGATCGGCTTCGATGCGAAAGGGCGTCTTCTCATCACTGACAACCAAGGCGACTGGCGTCCGACCAGTCCGCTTTATGATGTGAGAAAGGGAGGTTTTTACGGCCATCCCGCGTCGCTGGTCTGGAAAGGGGGCTGGAACGGCGGCGATCCGAGGTTGATGGATGTGGCCAAGCTCGATGCGATGCAGGTTCCAGCGGCCGGATTTTTTACGCAGGGCGAACTCGCCAACTCACCCACATGGCCGGTGATCGTCCCGAAGGACGCTTTTCCCGGAGGCATGGCCGGGCAGACCCTGATCGGCGAAATGAACCAACCGAACCTCGTCCGCGTGCTCGACGACGAAGTGGACGGCGTTTTTCAAACGGCGCTTGTCCCGATGTTCGACGGCTCGCCGCTGGGTCCCGGCAACAACCGCATGATTTTCGGGAACGACGGCTCGATGTATGTCGGCAAAACCGCCTTGTCATGGCCCGGCGGTAAGGGGATCACGCGCATCAAGTGGAACGGCAAACCGTTCGCCTCGCTCGATAAGATCAAGGCGCTGCCAAGGGGGTTCGCGCTTCGCTTCAGCCAGCCGCTCGACGCCGCGACGATCAAAAGCTTATCGGTGAAACGGCACACCTACGATTACCACCAGGCTTACGGCGCACCGAAGAAGGACGAGCGGGTTCTGGAGGTGAAAGGCGCGGATCTTTCCTCCGATGGCATGACACTGACCCTCGATCTCGGCGCGCTGCAGGAAAAACATCTCCACCTCATCGACATGACGGGATTGCTCGGCAAGAACGGCGGTAAGATCCTCGGCAACAAGGCGTGGTATCACGTCGTGAAAGCGCCCGAGTGACACCGCGGGCGTTCGAAGATTCAGGATCATATTTCCCTCTTCCCGAAACGGTTCGAACCGCTAATCTCCGGGGCAGATGCCACCCCCTGAAAACACCTACGCCCTGATCCTCGCAGGCGGCTCCGGAACCCGCTTCTGGCCGTTGAGCCGCAACGATAAGCCCAAGCAATTGCTCGATCTTTTCGGCGACGGCACCCTGCTGGAACAAACAATCAGCCGACTGGAAGGTCTCGTTCCTTTCGAAAACATCCTGATCCTGACGAACTCTCTCCAAGTCGCCGCCGTGCGCGAAATCGCCTCCATGCTGCCGACGGAAAACATTTTCGCCGAGCCGGCCAAGCGCGACACCGCCCCCGCCGTCGCGCTGGGCATCGGACTCGTCGCCGCGCGCAACCCGGATGCGGTGATGATGGTGCTGCCCTCCGACCAGCTCATAAAAGACACCGCCGCCTACCAGGCCGTGATGAGGGATGCGCTGGAGGTCGCGGAAAAATCCGACGGACTGGTCACCATCGGCATACGCCCGACCTGGCCCTGCCCGTCCTACGGTTACATCGAGCGCGGCGAATCGGCCTCGATCACCGGCGCGAGCTGTGACCACGCGCCTTACGAGGTGAAGCGTTTCCGCGAAAAGCCCGATCCCCGGCTCGCCGAACAGTTCCTCGCGGAGGGTGGTTTCTCATGGAACGCGGGCATGTTCGTCTGGTCGCTGCACACGGTGATCGAACAGCTCGCGATCCACGCCCCTGAACTCGCCGGTTTCATTTCCGAACTCCGCGGCAGCATGGATATCGAAGCCACCGTCGCCGCCCAGTTCCCGAAGCTGACGCCCATCTCCATTGACTACGCGCTGATGGAAAACGCCGCCCGCGTGCTCAACATCGAGGCCACCTTCGACTGGGACGATGTGGGATCATGGGTCTCCATCGCGAAGTACCTTGATGAGAAAGGCGCGGATAACCGGGTCAATTGCCTGGTCTCGGAGATCGATTCGCGCAACAACATCGTCTTCAACGCCACCCCGGACACCCACATCGCCCTGCTCGGGGTGGAGGATCTCATCGTCGTGAAAACCGGTGATTCCATCCTTATCGCAAATCGTAACCAAGCGGATGCGATCAAGAAACTCTCCGACATCCTCCCACAAAACCTCCTCTGAAGGGGAAGATCCAGGCTCAGATATTCTGACCTACCCTCGCGTAACCAGGGATACGGCGGGTTGCGTAAAGTCCGTGGGTTTCAACCTCCCGGATCAGGATGTCTAAGGCTGTTTCCGTGAATATCTGCAACGAACAGGGCAGGGGGGATTCCCTTCACCCAAATCACTGCGCATCAGGCATAGGAAAGCCTTAACCGATCACCGCTGCAGCAAGTAGTGCCTCTTCCGCCTTCGCGGCGGATGCTTCGGAACGGGCATGAATGCGGGCGATCACACCGCCTTGGGAAATTTCCTCGCCGCATTTGGCGAGTCGGTCGAATCCCACTGCAAAATCGACCGCATCCTCCGCCTTCGCGCGGCCCGCACCGAGTTCGAGTGATGCTTGTCCGATCCTGCCGGCGTCCATCGCCAGCAAGCGTCCGGAATGGGAAGCTTTCACCTCGCGGATTACGGGTGCCTTGTGGATATCAGCGAGGCGTGAGAGGTCTTCGGGTTTACCACCTTGCCGCGCGACCATCGCGTCGAACTTCCGCCGCGCGGTGCCGTCATCAAGCAACGCGGCGAGTTCCGCACGGGGCAGACCGGCGATCTTCTCGCTGAGATTCAGGACAATGCTCCGGAGATCCTCCGGACCTTTCCCGTCAAGGCACTCCAAGGCCTCGATCACCTCCAGGGCGTTGCCGACCGCGCGCCCGGTCGGTTCGCTCATGGGATTGAGTAGCGTTGAAACCCCAACGCCCATTTCCTTCCCCACGGCGATCATGCCGTCCGCCAGCTCCTGCGCCAGCTCGCGGGTTTTCATGAATGCTCCAGAGCCGTATTTCACATCGAGCACGAGCCGGTCGAGAGACTCCGCCATTTTCTTCGACATGATCGAGGCGGTGATCAGCGCGATTGAGGGGACGGTGCCGGTGACGTCGCGCAAGGCGTAGAGCTTCTTGTCGGCGGGGCAGAAGCGCTCGGTCTGCCCCATCATCACCACACCGAGATCGGCCAGGATTTCCGCCGCCTCATCCATGCGGATTTCCACACGGAAACCGGGAATGGACTCCAGCTTGTCGAGCGTTCCTCCCGTGATGCCCAGCCCTCGCCCGGAAACCATCGGCACCCGGCAACCCGCACACGCGACCAGCGGTGCCAGGATCAGCGATACCTTGTCGCCGATGCCCCCTGTGGAGTGCTTGTCCACCACCACCGACCCGGGCGGATGCTCGAAAACATCGCCGCTGCGCATCATCGCCAGCGTGAGCGCTGCCGTCTCCCTTGCAGACATGCCTTTGAAAAACACCGCCATTGCAAAAGCCGACATCTGGTAGTCCGCGACATCACCCCGGACAAAGCCGTCCACCAGCCAGCCGATCTCGGATGAGGAGAGTTCTTCCCCTTCTCTCTTTCTTGCGATCAATGTCGGCGCATGCATGGCCGCAGGCTAGGCATGCGGCGGGCACGTGGCAAGGCAGCGCGGATCATTCGCCCGCGTTGTCGCCGCGGCGGCGGTAACTCTCCACCGCGCGCATCCAGACCGGCCCCACGTCATCAGTGAGCCCCAGCCATACCGTCCGGTGCATCATCAGCATCGCGGGGGCGAGATACAGCAACTGGGATAACTCGGATTCGGACAACGCTTCCGTCCCCTCTTTCAGGCAGCGTTTCGCGAGCGCCTCCTCCACGGGATTCATCTCGCAATGCTCAAGGAGAGAAACATGAACCCCGTTCACATAAGGATCCACCACGGCCGCGATCACGCCTTCCCTGCCCGCCACCCCCGCATCAAGTGCTGTGGCACCTTGCCTCGCCGCCTCATCGGCGAGCAAAACAATGGCCGGGGGGCTTATCTCCTCCGGCGTTGCAAGGATGTGGTGTCTCGCCAGAGCCCGCCCGTAGCGGGCTCGGCTCGTCCATACGGAAACAGGGACGCAAAGCACGAGGCCGAGTAGGATGGGCGACATCCAGAGCGCGAACACGGTCCCGATCCGCCATGCGATGAAAGCCCAAACGATACCTGCGAGCGTGGGCACGGCATGAAACACCATGGCATCACGCCACGCCGTCCCATCGGTCTCACGGCTTTGGTTTCCCCATCCCACCGCTCGCCCGGAAATGATACCGGCCACCATCAGCGTGTGTGCCATCATCGCGCAGGGTGCGAGGAGGATGGAGAGCAGCGTTTCGAGAAAGATGCCCGCGAGCAGCGGAATCGCACCCCCGAAGGAACGCCTGACTTTCGGTGCCAGCAGCGAGCCCAACAGGGCGAGAATCTTTGGCAGAAACAGAAGTGTGAAAACCAGACCCGTCAGCACCAGCGCCTGCAGCTGCCCGTCGATCCCGAACCACTTCACCACGAAACCGTCGAACGGCAGCGAGCTGAGATCGCTCATCTTGAAATCCCATGCCAGCCACGAACCCATGATGAGGAACAGGAACCACAGCGGGCTGCCCAGATAAGCCATGATCCCCATGAAAAGGTGGATGCGCACGGTCAGCGGCAGCTTGCGGGCGAAGATGAGCCACAGGTGCTGGAGGTTTCCCTGGCACCAGCGCCGGTCGCGCTTGAGGTGATCCACCAGCGTCGGCGGCGCTTCCTCGTAGGTTCCCTCGATGTCCCAAGCCAGCCAGACCTCCCAGCCTTCCGAGACCATCAGCGCGGCCTCCACGAAATCATGGCTGAGGATGCGTCCGCCGAAGGGCTCGCGCCCGGGCAGCGCGGGAAGCTCGCAGAAATCCGAGAACGGTTTCACGCGGATCATCGCGTTGTGACCCCAGTAGCTGCCGCCGCCGAGCTGCCAGAAATTCAGACCGCGGATGAACAATGGCCCGTAGAGCCTCATCGCGAACTGTTGGAGTCGCGTGAAAACGGAAACCCCGCGGATCAGCTTCGGCGGCGTCTGCAGGATGCCGAGCCTCGGATACGCCTCCATTACCTTGGCCATCTTTACGATGTCCGCGCCGTCCATCAGGCTGTCGGCGTCCAGCACCAGCATCCCCTCGTAGCAGCCACCCCATGTCCGCACGAAATCGCCGATGTTCCCCGCCTTGCGGTTGTCGTTCGTCTTGCGGCGGCGGTAGTAGATTTTCCCGAAGCCCTTGAGCTTGCGGCATAGGTTCGTCCACGCCACCTCCTCCTGCACCCAGAGATCGAGATCCCGCGTGTCGCTGAGGATGAAAAAGTCGAACGAATCGAGATGCCCCGTGGCCTCGATGGAGCGGTAGATCGCCTCGATGCGGGCGCAGAATTTCGCGCTGTCCTCGTTATACACCGGCATCACCACCGCGTGGCGTTTTCCCAGCATCGCGGCCGGCCCGTCGGCGAGTTCTGTGATTCGCACCGAGCGCCGCCGCCCCCGGATGATGTCCCACGCGCCAAAAAGCGCGTGGAACGAACCTAGGGTGAGAAGCCCGTTGAGGATCGCAAAGATCACGATCAGCGGGATGTGGGCGCGGTGTAGCCCAGCGCACCAGAACAGGTCGGCCAGCCACATCACCGCTGCGAGGTTCACCAGCAACACGCTGCCGAAGAAAAAGAAGCGCCGCCACTTCGCCGAGGAGCGTGGGTGGAATGGCTTCGCTTCCGCGCCGGGGGTTGTTTCGCTTTCCGCCATCAGTCGAAAAATATGAACCAGACGACTCCGGACGCCACCGCCAGCACGAAGGCCAGGAACATGCGCCTGACGATGGGGCTCCTGTCCATCGTTTCCCACCACAGCGCCGCGCCGCTGCCGATCGCGTTGAGTTCAAGCGGCTTGGGCACCATCGTCAGCTCCGCGAACTGCGGGCCGGCCGCGAGATAGGAGCTGCGCATCGCCGCCACGAACTCATCCGGCCATGGCGCGGGTGTCAGGAAAACTCCCTGCCAGCGGTCGGGCATCCCGGCGAGCAGCAGCGCCAGCCTTCCCCGCGCCGCAAGCCGTCCGTCCACGAGCGGAGCTTCCAGCACCCGCTCCGTCCACTCGCCGATTTCGGAAAGGGTCTCCTCCATCGCCAGCTTCCGCGCCGTGCTCCGGGGCTCCGTCTCAAGTCGTGCGGACGCCCGCCAGAGAATTCTCCGCACAAGCTCCGCCACCAGCAGGCGGTTGCGGATCCGCAACGCTCCGAGATAAGCCTCGACCGCCGCGTAAGCATCCTCCCACTCCGCGAGCTCGGGTTCGCTCAGGGGGCGCAGGGAGTCTAGGGATTGATTCGGTAAACCCATGTTTCGGTTAGAAAATCGCCATCCCTCTTCAGCGCGGCCCGCAGCTCCACGGCACCGACATCGGTCAGTTTCCCGCCTTCCTCCGCAGGGAGGATCTGGAACCCGAGCCTAAGCCGGCCGTCGGAAATCGGTTGCACCGCGATCCCCTGAATACGGATTTTTCCAGCCGCGTCGCCGCCAACCTCCACGAGCGCCTCCGGCATCGCGCCGTCCTTGCCGGTGAGATTCGCGCCCTCGAACTCCACGATCATCGTCCGCTGCTCCGGCTGCCATTCGTGCGTGCCTGTCCGGGTCGCCACCACATGTCCGCCCGCTTCGGAGGGATCCGTTTCCATCGTCCAATGCTGGCGGTACTGGAACTCAAGGCGGTCGCCCGGCTTCGGCGATTTTTCCGGAACCCACATAGCCACGGAATTGTCGGCCAGCTCGTTGCCGGTCGGGATCTCCATCAGCATCACGCTGCCCGCGCCCCAGTCGGAGGTCGGCTCGATCCATAGCGAGGGGCGGAGGTCGTACGCTGCCTCGCCGTCCTCATAGGCGGAGAAACGGCGGTCGCGCTGCAGGAGGCCGAAGCCGTCGCACTTCGCCATGTTGAAAAAGCTGAACTGGAGGTTGCCCGTGTCGTTGGAAATGGGCCTCCAGATGCGCTCGCCCGATCCCATGCGGATCGCGAGGCCGTCGGAATCATGCACCTCGGGCCGGAAGTCATCGAACCGGCGGCGCGAATTTTCGCCGAACCAGAACATGCTCGACATCGGCGCGATGCCGAGCCGCTGCACCTCTTTCCGCGTGAATAGCACCGCGCGCACCGACATGATCGTGTCTTCCCCTGGTATGATGGTGAACTCATACGCCCCGGAATAGGAAGGCCCGTCGAGCAGCGCGAACATCACCGCCCGGTCCGCGCCTTCCTGCGGCTTCTTCAGCCAGAACTCGCGGAAAGAGGGGAACTCCTCCGCCACGCCCTCGGCTCCGGTATCCACCGCGATGCCCCTTGCGGAAATCCCCCAGCGCTGCCCCTTGCCGAGCGCGCGCCAGTAGCTGGCTCCCTGGAACACCACAAGCTCGTCGAAAACATGGGGATCGTTCAGCGGGGCGTGCAGGCGGAACCCCGCGAACCCTCCGTCCGCGGGCAGCTCGCCGTGGTTCATGATGAGCGGCCCGTAGTTGAAGAAAGCCTCGGAAAGCCGCACGCGCTGGCGGTGCGTGTCCGTGAACTCGTTGATCCCCACCGGCTCCCGGAACAGGTAACACAGAAAGAAAAACATCGCGCGGAACGGCAGATTCTCCGCGCCCCACAGCGCCTTCTCCGGATCGAAACGGATGTCGCGGTATTGGTCATAGGTCAGGGCCTTCATCCATTCCGGCAGGGACTCCTTGTCAGGGGCAACATATTCCCGGTTCGCGAGATCGCGCGCACGGCTCTCGATCATCCCGAAATCCACCCCTTCCCTTTCCCAATCCTGTCCCCACGCGAGACCCGAACCCAAAACCACCGACGCTAGCGATATGAAGCACTTTGTCACACCCGCATTCTAAAGGGTTTGCGTCCCTAAAAGTCAAGGACGGTGAATCACCGCTACACTGATGTATCGCAACTGTCCGGTCGCCGCCTGCAACCGCCCGTGTCGTCCGCGACCTCGGCTCCAACAGCCCCGACAACCCCGACAACCCCGACCGACGCCCCCCCCATCACGGTGGGCTGGGGGGCGGATAAGGAAGTGGGACAGGAATGCATTCCTAATTACCGTAGTCCATCCGCCTCAAAACGGCCAGATCAGCGGGATGATGGGGCAGGCGATCACGATGCAGAGAATATTGAGAGGGATACCCATCCGCAGGTAATCGGAGAAGCGGTATCCGCCGGGGCCGTAAACCATCATGTGTGTCTGGTATCCCATGGGCAGGGCGAAGGCGGTTGATGCGGCCACGGTGACGGCCATGATGAACGGCCACATGTCCACGCCCATCTCACCCGCCAGACGGACGACGATGGGCACCATCATCACGGCGGTGGCGTTGTTCGACAGCACTTCCGTCAGCACCACCGTGAAAATGAATACCAGCCAGAGCATCACATAGGGCAGCAAGGATGGGGAGACGAATCCGGTCACACCGTTGACCATCTGCTTCGCCAGCCAATCGGCGGTTCCCGTTCCCTGCATCGCCATACCCAGACCGAGCAGGCCGTAAAGCATGAGCAGCACCTGCCAATCGATGCTCTGGTAAGCCTCGCGCGGCGTGAGTATTCCCGACCAAAGCAGGGCGAGCGCTCCGACCATTGCGGCATAGTGGATGGGAATCGCGGGGATGCCGAGACCCATGCCGTTGAGAATGTCAGTGAACGTGACGGTCAGCACCACCGCGATGAGCACGCCCCAGGAAAACATGATGGCACGGCGGTTAACCGGCACCTTCGCGGGACTTCCGTCCTTTTCCTCCGGCGCGTCGGTAAGAACGAAATCGCGGGTCGCCTTGAGTTCGGGCAGGTTGTTCACCGCGGTGATGACGAGCAGGGTGTCGCCGCGCTCGATCTCGATCTCCGACATGCGGCTGGTAATGTTCAGACCATTGCGGTGCACGGCTAGGACTACGCAGTTGTAACGCTGGCGGAAATCGGAGGCAGCAAGCGTCCGCCCGACGATGGATGACTCGCCCGGCACCACCAGCTCGGAAACGATGCCATCGACGACCGAGAGTTCCTGCGCACCGATCTCCCTGAACAGGTCGTCCGCTTTCGCGGCACCACCTTTCCTGCGGTGCAGGGCGACGAGGAAACGGTCGTTTCGCTCCACGGTCACCTCGCTGAGCGGCAACATCAGGCGTGTGCCGCGACGGCGGATTTCAAGCACATGAATGCCCGCCTCCCGGCTGCCGAGCTGGGTGTCGAGAAGTTTTTTCCCGACCAGCTGCGAGCCTTCCCCGATGAGGAGGTGATGGAGCGGAGTGGTGCGGAAGTCGATCTCCAGGCTGCCTGTGATCGATGAGCGCGAGGGCAAAAGCTTCGGCCCAAAGATGACCATGTAAGCGATGCCGGCGATCGCGAGAGGTATGCCCAAAGGCGCGAGCTGGAACATCGTCATCGGCTCCAAGCCCATGTCTTTCAGGGTTCCGTTGACAAGGAGGTTGGTGGAGGTGCCGATGAGCGTGCAGCAGCCGCCGAGGATGGAGGAATAGGAGAGCGGGATCAGGAGCTTCGAGGCGGGAATCTCCTTCGAGCGGGCGAAGCCGAGAACGACCGGCAGAAGGATCGCGACGATGGCGGTGTTGTTCATCCATGCGCTGAAGAATGTAGCCACCATGGAGAAGGCGAAGATGGATGAACGGACTCCGCCCTTCACACGATGCTGAAGAAGCCGCCCGATCTGATCCACCGCGCCGGATTTCTCAAGTGCACCGCCGATCACGAACAGCGCGGCGATGGTCAGCGGAGCCTCGTTGCGGAAGACCGAGGACATGTCCTTCATATCGACCAATCCGAGCGCGACGAGCAGGCAGAGAATGGAGAGAGCGAGGACGTCGGGCGGAGCCCACTCCCGGATAAAAGCAACCAGTGTCAGCAGGACGACCAGCAGGGTGAATGCGATTTCCTGGTTCATGGTTCCCCCGAAAAAGCAGAGCTTACGCGCGCCGGATCAATGAGCTGCCTCATCCGCGGAGTGTTCCGCATGGGGCTCACCGTGTCCGTGCAGGCGCTTGGTGCCGTCCGGGCCGTCGAACTCATGGCGCTCGCAGGCGGCAAGACCGAAGGCGACCAGTATGGAAAGCAGTGCGAAACGTTTCATCGAGCCCCTCTTAGCCATTTTTCGGTGATTGGCAACCCCGTTTCGCGGCCAGGGAAACGTTTCCCGGAAGGATAATTCTTGATGCCTTCGGCCGCGATTCCTTCCATATTCGGTGCTGACGATAAATCCCGGCACACCAAGAACCATGTCCGATCCATCCACCCAGCCGAACCTTGAGGCAGACAGGCTTGAACTGGCCATGCGCGCCTCCAACGAAGGAATCTGGGACTGGCTCACCCACGAGAGGAAAATCCACTACTCGCGGCGCATCCTTGAGTTTCTCGAATGCACCGAATCGAGCGCACCGAACATTTTCCTCCCGCCACACCTGCCCGTGCACCAGTTGGATCTTCCGGCGTTCATCAGGGCGGTCGGGCAGGCGCTCGATGCGAAAGGCCCGGAGACGCTCGCTGTCGATGCCCGCGTGCAGACGGGCGGCAACGATTGGCGCTGGCTGAGGATCCGCGGAACCGTCGTGCGCGACCGCGACGGCCACGCGGTGCGCATCGCCGGATCGATGATCGACATCAGCCTGCGCAAGGCGGCGGAGGAGCAGATCGAGGAGGAACGTCATCTCCTGCGTGATCTGATCGACTGCGTGCCGATGCAGATCTATTTCAAGGATCTCGATTCACGGCTGGTCATGGCGAACCGCGGTATGATCGAGTATCACGGGTTTTCGACAAACGCCGATCTGGCAGGCAAGCACGACCGCGATCTCTTCACCGACGCCCACTGGGAAAAGGCGGCGGCGGACGAGAGGCGCATCATCGAGACCGGCATTGCCATGACAGGGCAGCTTGAGCGGGAAACATGGCGCGAGGGCGGGGAGACTTTCGTGGTTACCTCGAAATTCCCCTGGCGGGACAAATCAGGGGAGATCAAGGGAACCTTCGGAGTGTCCAGCGATGTCACGTCCCTTGTGCTCGCGCAGCGGCAGGCGACGGAACTGGCCAACGAACTCCAGCAGAAAAACAAATCCTATGAAGAGGAGGTGAAGCTCGCGCATGAGATCCAGCAAGCCCTCGCCACGACCGGCTTCCCCACCGTCGTTTCCAAAAACGGCAACCGCCTTTCCTTCGGATCCCGTTACCTTCCCATCTCAGGGCTGGCCGGCGATTTCTTCGAGGTGCTGTCCCTGGGTGATGAACGGTATGGCATCTTCATCTGCGATGTGATGGGACACGGCGTGCGTGCCGCGCTGGTCGTCTCGATGCTGCGGGGCCTGCTCGCGACGCAGAACGTGAAAAGCCGGGACTCCGCCGAATTCCTCGCTGCCATGAATGCCGGCCTCACCTCCATCCTGAAGCGGGCGAACGTGACCATGTTTGCCACCGCGTTCTACGGGATCGTGGATCTCGAGGAACTCACCCTGGAATACTCATGCGCCGGCCATCCCGGCCCGGTCATCGCGGGTAGTGACCGTTCCCTGCAGCTCTGCACCGACCGCAGCGAAAAGGGGCCGGCTCTAGGGCTGCTCGCCGGAGCCGTTTACCATACCAGGGAGATCGATCTCGGGGGCATCCGGCGGCTCCTTCTGTTCACGGACGGCGTGCTGGAGGCGGAAAACGAGGCTGGCGAGCAGTTTCTGGAAAAGCGGCTCCTAAGAACCGCAGGCGATGACCCTGAAAAAAACATCGAAGGCTGGCTAGACGGCATTCTCGACACCGTCCTCGATTTTTCCGAAGGCCACCACTTCGACGACGACGTGTGCCTGCTCGGCATCGAAATAAAAACGCCCGCCGGATAAAGTGGCGAGCGCCCCCTTGCGCTCACTCCCCCTCGATCAGATCCTCGAAGGAATCCTGCGGCGCCTCGTCTTCGGTCACGGATGGCTTTTCGGAGCTGGTATCCATGTATTGCGTCCTGAAATCATCCTCGGGCAACGCAGCTGTTCCGCCGATCTCCACATCAATCCACCGGTATCCCTCACGCACATTTCCGAACATTCTCGCGAGTTTCTTGTCCCCGGAAGCGATCACAGTGGTTTCAGGTATACCTATTCGGAGTTCTCCCTTGATCATTCCGCCCTCGCCATTGAACAGCTCGCCGCGAACGACCATTTTCCCCCGCTTTACGAGATTAATGCCAGATATGTTGGATTTTTGTCCGGCTCTTTTGACTACCAAGGTGACGTCGTCATCAAAGATCGGGATTTCGTACCAACGGTCGCTGAAGGCGACAGCCAAGCTCTGCATGAACTTGAATCCTGACATATCAATCCGTGATTCCAGCGCATTTGTCGCAGTCACCTCCAGTCTTGCGTTTTCCGGGGAATCGACATCGAAGCTCAGGAAGTTGGAGTCCGGGATCTCCACACTGTCGACCCTGCCCACGAAAAATCGCCCCAGATCGCCGCCCAACAGATAGGAAAGCGGAAAATTGGACAGGCTCGCCGATAGCGTGTGCGTTCCGTAAAACCCGATGGGAGTCAGCGCTCCCGAGAAATCGATGAATCCTCCCGACGACTTCAGGTCATCGGCGCCGGGAATGTTGAACCGCATGCTCTTTATCTGCAGCTCGGAATTTCTAACTTTTATATACGAGCGATCAAGCGACAGCTGCGGCCAGTCGGTTAACTTCAAAAGGCCGCCGCTAAAACGCAACTCCGATTGTCCCGCGACCGGTGCAGGGAACAGCGACCCCTCTGTGCCCGAAAGTCCCCCGAACCCGCCGAAATTGATATCGAGCGAAGATGCCGCGTAGCGCGAAAACTTAACCGGGAGCGCACCCGCCGGCCTGGACACATGCCTGACAGGATTGGACGGATCCGATGCCTTGAGCGACAGCTTTGCAGAAGCAGCCACGATTTCATCACCTCCGAAGGTATCGCCGACAAAAGTCGATGGAGAGATGGCAGCCGTTATCGAACCAAGGTCGAGCTTGTCCAAAACGTTGCCTCCAGGCCATGAGAACTTCGTTTTGCTGGCATTGGCTTCTATGGGGTTCATGCGGAACTGCTCCATCGCAACATCTGCGCCGCTCGAAACCTCCAGTTTGCCGATCAACGATTCCCGGTATGAGGCGCTATTGACGTGAAGGATGCCACCCCCCCCCACCAGCACGACCAGGATCAGAAGCAAAACCCCACCGACGATCTGGATGATCTGAATGTGCTTTTTCAGCTTGGTCTCATTGTCCACGGACTGGTCGGTGCGCCTTTTGCGTTTTTTCACTCTCAGTGCCTGGCTTCCATCCGAACGGGTTACGAGTTCGGGAGACATCTCGGCCTCCTTGCGCTTCTTGAGGCGCCCCATCATTTCATCAATGGTGTATTTATCCTTATCGCTGTTCGGCAGGGGCATGGGGATCGGTCTGAATTCAGGCGTTTAACGTTCACGGTATGGCCGCCCGGTAGGATCGAGAAGCTCTACATTTACGAGAAACAGAACGGCGATGGATCGGGTGCTTTCCGCTTCGGATTGGAAGAGCCTGCCGACAACCGGAATGTCTCCCAGGACAGGGGTTTTGTCCTGAACATCCGTGATCTCCTGCTTGAGCATTCCTCCGATCACAATGGTGGCACCATCGGCGACAACGAGGTTCGAGTCCGCCCTGCGGATACTGAAGACGGGCATCAGTATCGCATTTTCGGTCAATTGCGTGGTAACCTGACCTAAAATGCCTACGTCAGTGGCATTGATTGGGCTGCCATAGTTCACAAAACCGTCGAAATCGGTAATTTCAGGCTTAAGGCTGACATCGACATATCGACGGTTGGCATCCGCGACGGGCAAGACCTCCAGCGTGATGCCCAGGTCGCGTTGCTCGAACGCCGTGGGAGTGGCTGGCGTGACGATGGTGTTGGAGGCGCTTCCTCCCCCTGAGCTTGGCAGTTCGGGTGGTTCGTATTCGGTGGGGTAAATGAATTCTTCGACGATGAAAATGGAGGCAGCCTGTCCGCTGCGGGTGGTAACGGAAGGCTGCGCCATCATGTCAACGCCGGTTTTCTGGTCGAGGCCGCGCATCAGCATCTGAATCGTCGCATCCCCGACAGTCCCGTTCACACCGAACACGCCCGGAGCCCGGTTTTCGATCTGCCTCGCTCCGGTCGACCCCGCCGCGATCAGTGAATCAAGCGTATCCCCGCTGATCGCTCCATCACCGCTCCGGTTACCGGCGGTAATGGGATTCGTGGGGAAAATAACACCCCCTGGATTCGCGATATCGGTGATCGCGGAGCCGTTGCCCGTCGTCCCGCCGGAAAGATTCAGTTTGCTCGCACCAGGTATCCAACTGTCCCCGCCGAAGGTAAAGGTGTTCAACATCCAGTCGAAACCGATTTCCTCGAGCTTTTCCTGCTCCACTTTCAGCATCGTCACTCGAACCGCCACGGAGACCGGCTCGGTCTGTGCGATCGAATCGATGATCTGCTCAATCACATCGAGGTTCGCCTCGGTGTTTACGACGCGCAGGGTATTCGTGGAGGCGTTGAGAGAGGCGGAAGCCCCCTCGGCGAAGGTAATGCCCTGCTGCTCCAGAGCCTCCTGCACACCCATCCGTTTCGCCAGAAGCCCGCCTTTGCCCGCATCGCTGTTGAAAATGTCCTCCGTCTCATTGCTCTCCGTCGCGCCGGACGAAAGATTGCTGAGGAAATCGGCCGGGACGCGGTATGTCCGGGCGACAAGCACGTTCGTGTCCATGCCGACGGGTGAGACCGTGACCGCGAACTCATCGGTGCGGAAAACGGTTCCTGTGGCACCGTTTATGTATTTCAGAATCGTCGCGACTGGCACATTCTTGACCTGCATGTTGAAGCGCTTGGCAAAAATCTCCTTGCCGGGCGACTGGTTCAGATCCCCCACGTTGACCGCGATGTTGATGCCTTTTCTCGTGGGATCGAGTTCGAAGGTGTCGTTCTCCGCCGCCCGCAGTTGCAGCAGTTCGATCGCGTCAGTCAGGTTCGCCTCCTGAAGGCGGAACTCGGGGATAATCATGCGTTCAAGCTTGGCGGAGAGGGGGACCGTAAAACCCAGGTCGGAATCGAGCCTGCCGGATTCGGTTTCATCGGGAATCACAAGCTCGGGAGCAAGCGGCAACTCCCATGCGCCGTCCACCGCAGCCAGCATTTCGGCACGCGTGTGATCCTGTGCGGAGGAAGAGTAGGCGCTTTTCTCCGCGGCAACACGCTCCAGACCCCGGCTCGCCGCGGCGTTGTGCGGATCGATCCGGATGATGTCCTCATAGCGTTTGCGGGCGTCATCGAATTTGCCGAGGTCGAACTCGCCCTGCGCCATGTAAAGCAGCCTGCGCACCTCATCAATGTCCGCGGCGTGCTCCTTTGTCAGGGCTGGATTCGTGCGGATCGGGTCATCAAGTTCCGCACGGAAAGCGTTTGCCATCGGATCATCCGGAGCGACTCCGTCCGCCAGCACTTTGTCAACGATCGCCTTGGCTTCCGCGACATCGCCTTTCCGGGAAAGCGTGCGTCCATACTCCACGGATGCCTGCGCGTATCGCTGTGTGGCCGCCGCTTTCAGCTCCGCCGTGGCCGGGGCGTCGGGAAATGCATCGCTGGCTCCCGCGTAGGCATCCATCGCCTCCTTGAATTTCCCGGCCTGGTATGCCTCGTCGCCTTTCAGAAGGAGCATCTGCGCTTCCTGGACGGATGCCTGCCGCCTCTCCAACTCGCGCTGCACGACCGGTGAGTAATCACCTGAGTTTTGGGCGAAAACTGCTCCCGCCAGGAAAATCGGAACCGCGATCGCCAGACAGCGATGAGGTAATTCGTAACGGAGAGTGATCGGCATGCGCAGGTTTTGAAGACGTATAGTCACCCGACGGCAAAAGGGTAAGCGCAAAATCCGGGAAATTTTCGCGATCCGCCCCGTCATTGTTGGCTGTGGGAGACCGTTTTACCAACGGAACTCCAGCTGCTCCTGCCGCCTTCTGCCGGACATGCGGAATCGCCGCCACTTCCGCAAGGCCACTCCACGCGCCTTGTTCCACTCCAGTTTCCAACGCAGCCGCATTCTCTCGGGTAAGCTCATGCACAATACTGTTCATAATAACACCATCTTGTCAACAGGGCATTTTTCGCTCCCAGCGCACTCCATACTGTCCACGCAACCCGATCTCTGGAACTCTCTCCACCACAATGACCCTGCAGGAAATCACCGAGAAAATCCGCCGTTTCCGCGATGAACCTAAAATCCGCAGTTCAAACGAAGATTTTCACCGCAAAGGCGCAAAGGTCGCAGAGGGAACGCTGAGAAGAGTTTTTGTTTCGGGATATTGCAGGGCATTTTTCATGGCAATTCCATTTCACCCATTGGGTGAACCAAGCAGTTCCATCGGTTTCCCAAATTTCCTATCTTCCCGCATGCAAGGCTCTGCGTTCCTTTGCGACTTCTGCGCCTCTGCGGTAAAAAATTGATACCCAACTGCGGTATTTAGGATGAAAGGGATTGGGGCATCCGAGATTTACCTAGTCGAAGGGGCTTTGGGGAAGCACTCTGCACGACTGGACGGGACACATGCGGACGGGTTGGTGAAACTTTTGGATGCGATCCGGGAGAAGGGCTGGTGCGTCTGGCCGGGATTCCTGGGGGAGGGGCTGGCCGCGGATCTTTCCCGCGAGAGCTTGAGTTTGTGGGAGGAGGGCGTGTTCCGCCCTGCGGGCGTGGGCCGAGGGGAAAACCTCGCGATTCGCGGGGATGTGCGGACGGATCATGTGATGTGGCTGGACGGTGAAGGGACTTCCCCTTGCCAGATGGCCTATCTGGAGTCGCTGGAAGAGATGCGGGTGGCGCTGAACCGGGGGCTTTTCCTCGGCTTGGTGGATTTTGAAGGGCACTTCGCCGTCTATCCGCCCGGCGGATTCTACAAGCCCCACCTCGACCGCCACCGCGAGACCAGGGACAGGATCCTTTCCGTAATCCTATACCTGAACCCCGAGTGGCAGCCTGGCGACGGGGGTGAGCTAAGGATGCGGACAACTCCCGGAGAGCAAGGAGGGGATTTCATCACGGTGGAACCGTGGATGGGGACTCTGGTGTGCTTTCTTGCCGGTGATTTTTGGCATGAGGTGCTGCCAGCCAACAAGACGAGGGCGAGCGTGACGGGGTGGTTCCGGGGCGATGCGATGACGTCCTAGTCGTTCCGGGAAAGCCCTATGATCTAAGGATTTCGTTTCGCCTTCAGGGCAGGTTCGCATTGATTTTCACCGAGTTGTCCGGCATACCGGCATCGTGTTCGGGAAATTGGGTGATTCCTTGGGAAAAGCGGCGGTGCGGGCGAAGCTGAAGTCCGGCGGATTGCTCTGTCCGGAATGCGGGGCAAAGGCGGGAAGCCTTCCGGCAAAATGGGTCGATCTGATGACCTGCGGGAAATGCGGTACACGGGCATCCCTGTCGGAGTGGGCGGCCGCCTCCGCACCGGGAGCGGCGAAGGGCAGGGTGGGGGAGCCTCCCGCAGGCACCAGGATCCGTGTTTCCGGGGACGGTTCCGGCGGCAAGGTCTGGGAGATCCCGGCGAGCGGAAAGTTCGGCTTTTTCATGCTCTTCTCCCTGCTTTGGTTATCGATCACCGCCATCGTGAGCGGCGGTTTCCTGATTACGTTCCTGTCCGGCGGGAAAATCGAGGGCAACATGCCGGAGTGGCTTTTGATCCCGTTTTTCGGGATCTTCTGGGCGGTGGGGTTGGGCACGCTTTACACCGGTCTGCGCAATATGCTCGCCAGTCACACGGTGACCGTGAGCGGTGGCCGACTTGCGCTGCGCCGCGTGATGCTGGGCCGGGTGTCGGAGAAATCCCTTTCCTGCGCAGGGATCACCACGCTGGCGCAGCGGGAGTTTTACCAACAGAACTACCAGCCGGTCTATGGGATCGAGATCAAGGGTACGGAGGGGAAAATCCGTTTCGGCACCACGCTGGAGGAGACGGAGAAAGCATGGCTGGTGGCGGAGCTGACCGAGGCGGCGCTTCCGAAACCGGCGTCCCATGCTTCCGGCGGAGCGGTCGGGGTTGTCGGCGGTGTGCTTGCTCCGATGAAAGTCGGCGGCGCGATGCGGACGGAGCCCTTCTCCGCCGTGATCCCGGGGCTGGGAATGCGGGGCTTCTGGTTAGGCCTGACTTTCGTGCTCGTCGCCGGCGGTTTCGTTGCCCTCGCCTTCACGGTAATGAGCCACGACAGCTGGATCGGCTTCCGGGGCATTTGGCTTGTCTTCAACTCATTGTTCATCTCCTTCGGGCTGGGCATGTTGGGGCAAGCTTTGCTGGATCGCGGCAAGGAGCGCCGAATCGAGGGGAACGCCACGGAAATATCCATCCGCACCTACCGCAACGGCCTCATCCTCAAGGACAAGTCCTTCCCGCGCCGCGACGTGATGGATATCCGCGCCTCTGTCAGCGGCAGTTCCAACTCCACCACCATGAAACGTGTGGAACTCATCGTCGGCGACCGTGCCGAAAAACTCGCCTCCTGGATCGATGCCGGTGAGGCCGACGCCCTTGTCCGGCAAGTGCGCGAGGTAATGGGTCGATGAAAGGTAGCGGCTCGGAAATGGACGTTGACTCATCGGAATCCAGCCCTGGGTGGATCATGTGACCGGGAGCGCGTCTGCTTCAAACGGCGGTGATGCCTTCCAGATGCAAAACGGGGGTCCTCGCTTCGTTGGATTTCACGGGATCGAGAGTAAGGATGATCTGCCAGTCGTTGAGGTCATCGGGGTCGATGAGGGTTTGGCGGATGGTGAGGCCGTCCTCGGAAACCACCGTGTGGCGGGCGTTGCGGGCTTCGGGGTCGAGGCGGATGTGGTGGCGGGCAGAGTGGTAGGTGTTGAGCTGCTGGAGAAGGCGCTCGTTGGACCAAGGTTTGCCGTCGCCGTCCTCGCGGGCGATGAGGCTCAGCGCGGCTTCCGTGTCGTAACGGGAAAGGGCGGTGACGAGGGTGAGGATGTGGTTGCGGAGATGGCGGTGAAACGCGGCTTTATTCTTCGTGTAGGGAATTTTGGATTGTAGATTCTGGATTTTGGATTGGGTATCTTCCGTTTCGGATTTCGTGCTTATGATTTCGGATTTCCCACTCATGGCCTGCCACTCATCTAACAGGCTGGAGTCGGTGTGGCGGACGATGAGTTCCAGGAAAGACTCGGCTTCGTGGAGGTGCTCGGTTTTCGCGGCGTCGGGTACGGTTTGGGCGAGGACTTTGTAAACCTCGCCGAGGTGGCGGAGCAGGACGGCTTCGGCGCGCTCGATCTTGTAGGTTTTCACTTAATCCTCGAAGGACTGGTAGTTCTCGATCATCTCGCGGGCGACGGTCTTGGGTTTGACGTTTTCGCTGCCGAGGTACGGGTGGCGGAGCTTGAATTCGTTGTAGGTGGCGTAGATGAACTCCGCGCCGGGCTTGGGATGCTCGACTTGCTCTAACAATTCGATGCGGGCGTCGAATTCCATGCCCTCGTCCTTGAGGCGGGCCATGAGTTCGGATTTTAACAGATCGACCTGCTTGCGGAGGACGATGTCGGGGTTTTCCAGAATGGACTCGATGAGGGAGATGACGTTGAGGGCGTAGTCTTCCGCTTCCTTGTCGAGCTGCGGGATGGCGTCGAGCAGGTAGAGGCTGAGGGCGTGGTTGATGGAGAAATCCTCCGGGAGCGAGACATCGACGGCGACTTTTTGCGGGCCGGTGCGTTTTGCGGGCGGGATGATGTGGAGGATCTTCGCGCCGATGAGACCACGGAAGAGTTTGAAGGCGTGTTTCTTGAGGGCTTTCTTTTTGGAGGGCGGCTCGTGGCTTTCGTCGATGATTTTTTTCAACGCGGCGCAGCCGTCTTCGTTGGTGCGGGAAAGGACATTAAGTAGAGTATGGTGAAAGACCGAGAAGCTGGAGACGAGCGGCTCGGGAGGGGCGGTCTGGAGCTTGGCGTAGGTTTGTTCGTCCCAGTGGACGAAGCCTTTTTCCGGCGGCTTGCGTTTTTCGAAGGACTTCTTCTTGTTGGCGGATGCTTTCGCGGCGAGGCGGATGTTTTCGATGATGTGCTCGGGTGCTTGCGCGACGACGTAGCCGACGGTGTCGAATCCGCGTCGCCCTGCGCGGCCGACGATCTGGCGGAAATCGCGGACGGCTAGTATTTTTGTACCACGTCCATCGTACTTGCAGAGGGCGGTCAGCATCACGGTGCGGATGGGGACGTTGACGCCGACGCCGAGGGTGTCGGTGCCGCAGACGACTTTGAGCAGGCCGCGGGCGGTGAGTTTTTCCACCAACAATCGGTATTTCGGCAGTAGGCCGGCGTGGTGGATGCCGACGCCGTGGCGGAGGATTTTCGAGAGTTCGCGGCCGTAGGGGGAGCGGAAATCGGCGTCGTCGAGGGCGCGGGCGATGGCGGTTTTTTCCTCCTTGGTGCAGAAGTTGGTGGAGAGCAAGTCGCGGGCGGTGTCGGCGCAGGCGTTCTGGGTGAAGTGGACGAGATAGACGGGCGAGCGGCCCTGTTCGTTGAGCTCCGCGACCTTTTCCTGGAGCTGGGTGGTGGAGTATTCGAACTCGAGCGGGACCGGGCGTTGGTCAGACTGGACAAGGGTGGTGGGCGCGCCGGTCAGCGCGGTGAGTTGTTGCGAGAAAAACGAGGAGTCGCCGAGGGTGGCGGACATCAGGAGGAAGCGGGCGCGCGGCAGCGTGAGGAGCGGGATCTGCCAGGCGGTGCCGCGCGAGTGGTCGGAGTAGTAGTGGAACTCGTCCATGATCACCTCGTCCACGGCGGCGTTCGCGCCGTCTCGCAGCGCGATGTTGGCGAGGATCTCGGCGGTGCAGCAGATGACGGGCGCGTCGTGATTGACGGTGGCGTCACCGGTGATCATGCCGACGTTTTCGGGGCCGAGGACGTGGCAGAGCGAGAGGAATTTCTCGTTGGCGAGCGCCTTGATCGGGACGGTGTAGTAGGAGCGGCGGCCTTGGCAGAGGGATTTAAACTGGAGCGCGAGGGCCACCAGCGATTTCCCGGAGCCGGTGGGGGTGTTGAGGATGACGTTGTTGCCCGCGAAGAGCTCGAGGATGGCTTCTTCCGGGTGGTCGTAGGGTCCCGTGTTGGTAGAGGAGAGGTAGTCGAGAAAAGCGTTGAGGATCTCGTCCGGGGTGGGGTTTTCGGGGAGATTCTTGCGGCTGAGCGGGGCGGACATGGCGATGTGGATATACAATATCGGACAGCAAATGTTGAACATTGAAATAAAACGGATTCCATCGAGCTTAGAGGAATCCGGTGTCAGTAAGGGCGCAAGATCGGTTGATTCGGCTTGGTAAGCATGCTTAAGCTCCCGTCATGGAAGAGAAGAACGTTCGGCGTGGCGATTTGAAGAAAGGGTTTCCGTGGTTCGGGCTGGGATTCCTGATTCTCGTCGCTGCTGTCGTAGGTTCCTTCTTCACGAGCATTCCCGTGAAAGTGGTGCGAAACCTGAAGGAGATCACCGCTCCGAAACCGCAGCCCGGCACGGATGAGGAAACGCTGGCCTTGCAGATCGAGCAGCGGTTGCGGGAGGAGTACGAGGAGAAGCTGAAAAAGGAACTCGCGGCGCTGATGCCGGTGAAACCCAAGGTCGAGACCCCGCCCGAGGTGCTGCCTCCGCCGGAAATGCCTTCGGGAACCGTGGCGGATGTCCGTGAGCTCCGCAGCGGGATCCCTTTCAAAACCAAGGTCACCTTCGAGGAGGGAAAAACTGCGGTGGCAGAGCGGATCACCGACGACAGCTACACCGCAAGCTACGAACTCAAGCTGCGGCTGCCCATCGCTGCCACCAAGAGCGACGAACTGGAAAAGGCAAACCCCAAGCTCTCCGCGATCCTGCCCGGGCTGCCGCCGCTGCTGGAGAAAGCAAAGGTTTCCCCATGGTATGCCGCGCTCTACAAGAACAAGGCCGACCGCGTGCGCCGCGACGCCCACTCGCTTTCAGAACTGCTCACGAAGCACAACATCTACGACTGCGAGACGATCCTGCACATGGTTTCCGAAAGCGGGCGGAAGGTGTTCTTCATGCAGGCGGAAATGGATGTGGTATCCGACGGCTCGGACGGCGACCGCCTCGCGACGATGCCGGATAACATCGTGAACTCCACCCATTACCAGCCCTTCACCAGCTACGGCTGGCCGAAGAAGACGAAGACGCCGAACCCGATGATCGCGGGTTGGGAAAAGCGCATCGAGGCCGGCACCAAGGAAATGAAAGAGCCGGGCACTACGGCGGAGCGCAAGAAATGGCTGGCGGAAAGGATCGCGATGCTGAAACGCGGTGTCGCCGATTTGAAGGCGCGGAGTTATCTGATTGCCGAATATGATCCTTTCATCGTGATCCCCGTGAACCTGCTCACCGCCAGCTCCGATCCCTTCGCGCCGAAGGTGGGGGATTACGCCTTGGTGATTTTCGGGGAAAAGGTTTACCCCTGCATCGTCGGAGACGGCGGCCCGACCTTCAAGGTGGGCGAGGCCTCGCTGCGCCTGGCGAAGGAACTCAATAAGAACGCGAGCCCCTACAGCCGCCCGGTGTCCGATCTCACCGTGAGCTATGTGGTCTTCCCAGGCAGCCGCGAGAAGAAAGCCGGGCCGCCCGACTACGAAGCATGGCGTCAGAAATGCCACGGGCTTTTGCAGGAGATCGGTGGACTTGGAAACGGCTACCAGCTCCACCAGTGGACGGATCTTTTGCCGCAGCCCGAGCCGCAGCCCGTCACCCCTCAGGTTCCCAACCCGTAAGCGCGTTTCGCGTTTCCTCCGAGGATCGCGTTCCGGTCGCTTTCCGAAAGTTCTTCGGTGAGTTGGCGGACGGTGTTTGCCCAATCTTGGTAGCTTGTCCGAAGCAGGCAGACCGGCCAGTCGGTGCCGAACATGACCTTGTCGGCTCCGAAGATTTCGAGGGTCTCTTGGAAGTAGGCGGAGACGGTTTCGGCATCGCCTTCGCCCTCCGGAAATTCGGTGAGGAGGCCGGAGAATTTCACGCCGATCAGGTTGTCGCGCTTCGCGAGTTCCTTCATGCCGGTGCGCCACCCGGGTTCGATGCGGCCGTTGCGGGCTTCCGGTTTCGCGATGTGGTTGAGGACGATGGGGAGAGCGGGCTGGCGATCAACGAGCTGGATCGCGACGGGAAGCTGTCGCTGAAAGATCAGCAGGTCGTAACGCAGGCCGAATGAGGGGAGCCGCGCAAGGCCGCGGTGGAAATCGTCGCGTAGGAAGTATTCATCAGGTTCTTCCTGGAGGACGTGGCGGACGGCTTTGAATTTCGGAAACACGGAGAGGCGTTCGAGATGGGTGCCGACGTTTTCATCGATCAGCGGCACCCAGCCGACGACCGCCTGGATGCGATCGGTCTGGTCGGCGAGTGTGAGGAGGAAATCGGATTCATCGATGATCTGGCGGGCTTGGACCACTACGGTTCCTTCGACTCCGGCCTCGGAAGTGACCGCCTCAAGTTCGGGTGCGAGCTGGTCTTGGGCAAGCGGAGAGCCTGCGGGGATCCATGGGTAATCCTCTTTCGAGTAGCGCCAGAGATGGTGGTGGGAATCGATCATGGGGACATTGTCTTCTTATGGCCGTCCAACATCAAGCGGGTAGTATTGCCGTATGCAATGGCGCCTTCAGGGATTCTCTTCGTAAGTTTGCCTCATTTGGGGGTGTTGGCTACGGCGAGTTCGCGGTAGGCGTTGATTCGCAATTTTGCATGGGGTCATTCCCCGCTAGCCAACGTTAAGAGGAAGTCCTTGGGAGAGAGGACTGAGATGGGGGATTTGGTGAATCCGCTGGCATCATTGGTCAGGATGTGGTCTGCCTTGCTGGCGACGGCTGCGGAGATTTGGAGGGCATCTTCGAAATCCCCCGCGAGGTAATTGAAGGCTTGTTTGGCTTCGTCGGTTCCGGCGGAGGGTATGGTGAATGTGTCCAAAAGGTTCCTGAGCAAAAGGTGGATGGCTTCCGATCCGAATCGTTTCCTGCCGATGTATTCGATGATGGAGAGGGAGTGCCATGCGCACGAGAGTTTGCAGGGATGTGTATTTGCAAAGCTCTCAAGAGCCAGCGCGCTCGGGTGCCCGTCCCTGTCGCTGATGATCAGATCAAGGATGACGTTGGTGTCGAGGAAGAGGCGGATCATCTGCCGTATTTCCGGTCGAGATGTTCGTGATAGGCGGTTTCATCATCTGCACTTGCTGCGGGAGCAAGTGCGGCGGTTTTCCGCCACTCACTCAGCCAACTTAGATCCGAAGGCTTTTTTGCTTCACCCAGTGCCTCCTTCATTTCCTGATAGGTATCGTAGGAAAGCATTACTGCGACGGGACGGCCTTTTTTGTCGATCTCGATGGGTTCGCGGTGAACGGCTTCGAGAAGCTCGCCGAAACGATTCTTCGCGTCAGTGGCGGTGAAGGTGTTCATGGAATGAAAATAGCTAAAATGGCCATTGGGTCAAGGTGGGAGAAAGAATTTTGAACCGCCAAGTCCGCTAAGATCGCCAAGGGAAGAGGAAGAGTTTTTAACCACGGAGAGCGCAGGGGACACAGAGGAAGAGGGGGAAATTGATGATTGATGATTTTGGATTTGTGGGTGTTGGCTACGGCGAGTTCGCGGTAGGCGTTGATGCGGAGCTTGGCGGCGGGTGGAGGATTATCGGAAGCGATAGAGAGTGAGGGATTTTTCCCCGGATCTGGATAGGATCCCTGCTTCGACAGCTTGTTTGAGATCCCGGCTGGCGGTGGCTGTGGAGATGGCTTTATAGAGTTCAAGATAGAGCTTCCGTGAAAACTCCCTGTGAACGAAGTGCTCTTTTGCTCGCGAAAGACGCTCGGTTGCCGATAGGGGTTTTGGAGAAAATGAGGAGACGAAGTCTTCCAATGATTGGAGGATGATACCGAGGGAAAAATGGACGAAAGCGGTGGAGTCTCCGCTACGGTCTGAAGCCTCCAGGGCGGCGTAGTATTCCTGCTGGTGTTCGTGGATGAGGGATTCGATGGGGATGAACTCGAAGGCGGGGTGATAGTGATAGAGGAGCAGGGTTTGCCAGAAGCGACCGATTCTTCCGTTTCCGTCCTGAAATGGATGGATGAATTCCAGTTCGTAATGAAAAACGCAGGAGCGGATGAGGGCGTTGTAGCCGTTGGTGCGAAGAAAGCGGAAGAGATCGTCCATGAGATGGGGGACGAGATCCGCCTTTGGGGCGATATGGCCGACTTTCGAGCCTTTGAGGATGCCGACATTGCGGGTTCGCCATTTTCCGGGGTCTGGTATGAGCTGATCCATCATGGTTTGATGGGCTTCAAGGAGGGATTCCTGTGAGAAGGGATCGAACTTGGCCATCAGGTCGTAGGTGGCGATGGCATTCAGCGCTTCCTGAATTTTCTCCTTTCGGCCGATGACACGTTTGCCTTCGAGCAGGGCGGTCACCTGATCGAGATCGAGTGTGTTGCCTTCGATGGCCAAGCTACCTTGGATCGTGCGGACACGGTTGGCTATCCGAAGGTGGGGCTGCGGTTTTGGTTGTTCGAAACCTTCGATTCGCCCGATAAGCCGTTCAATTTCCCCAACGAATCGGAGGATTTCAGGTGTGATGGAAAACGGTGGTTTCACCCGGTGATAGTATCACGTGATACTATCAAGGTCAAGATTTGTGGAGGGAGTAGGTATGATGCCTACCTAGAAATTCCTCAGCATTTCAAGCGCTTCCTGCAACTTCTCTGACGGCTTCGTCTTCGCCAGCCTTGGATAGCTTGAGCCATTCATCAGAATCGGGCTGCCGTTCCTTTGGAGCATGAGCCTCTGTCCTGAAATCTCCACCGATGAGATTTTGTTCGATGCGGCCTCGGCTTTGATGCGGGCGATGGTGAGGAGGTGTTTGACGGGTTCGGGGAGGCGGCCGTGGCGGTCGATCCAGTTTTTCTCGAGGGCGGTGATGGATTTGGGGGTGTTGGCTTCGGCGAGTTCGCGGTAGGCGTTGATGCGGAGCTTGGCGTCGGAGAGGTAGGAGGTCGGGATGAAGGCGGGGAGAAGATCCAATTTTAGATTTTGGATTTTGGATTTTGGATTTAGAGCTTCGAACGCAGTGACCCACTGCGTTTCCGTGGGGATGATGAAGTCGGCTTTGAAGGTGGTTTCCTGGAGGCTCGGATCTTTCTTTCCTTTTAGGCGGTCGATGGATTGGCGGAGGAGCTGGCAGTAGAGGTCGAAGCCGATTTGGGCGATGTGGCCGGATTGCTTGGTTCCCAGGAGGTTGCCGGCGCCGCGGATTTCCAGGTCGCGCATGGCGATTTTGAAGCCGGAGCCTAGGGCGGTGTATTGTTTGATGGCGTGGATGCGTTTTCTGGCATCGCCCTGGGTGATCATTTCCCTCGGTAGCAGGAGGATGGCGTAGGCTTTTTCCCCGGCGCGGCCGACGCGGCCTCGGAGCTGGTAGAGGTCGGCGAGGCCGAAGCGGTCGGCGCGGTCGATGAGGATGGTGTTGGCGTTGGGGATATCGATGCCGGTCTCGATGATGGTGGTGGCGAGCAGGACGTCGGCCTCGTGGTTGACGAAGGCGTGCATGACGTTCTCGAGGTCGTGCTTTTCCATCTGGCCGTGGCCGACGAGGACGCGGGCTTCGGGGACGAGCTCCTTGAGCTTTTTGTGAACCATCTCGATGGTCTTGACGCGGTTGTGTAGGAAGAAGACCTGGCCGCCGCGTTTCATCTCGCGGCGGATCGCATCGCGGATG
Organism: Verrucomicrobiaceae bacterium; assembly: GCA_027485615.1. Classification (GTDB taxonomy): domain Bacteria; phylum Verrucomicrobiota; class Verrucomicrobiia; order Verrucomicrobiales; family Akkermansiaceae; genus Luteolibacter. Next base: position 10,514 of record JAIXQS010000131.1, on the reverse strand, counting down.
ACGCGCTCGTCGTAGGCGGTGACGGTGGTGGAAACGGGGAGGCGGTTGGGGGGCGGGGTGTCGATGGTGGACATGTCACGCGCGCCCATGAGTGCCATGTAGAGCGTTCGCGGGATGGGGGTTGCGGAAAGAGTCAGGACATCGATCTGGCGGAAGAGGTCTTTGAATTTCTCCTTATGCGCGACGCCGAAGCGCTGCTCCTCATCGATGATGGCGAGGCCGAGGTCTTTGTAGGCCACATCGCCGGAAATGAGCCGGTGGGTGCCGATGACCATATCGACGGAGCCATCGGCGAGGCCTTGGATGGTGGCTTTCACCTCGCTGGCGGAGCGGAAGCGGTTGAGGAGATCGACGCGGATCGGATAGTCGGAGAAGCGCTCGCGGAAAGTGCGCCAATGTTGCTCGGCGAGGACGGTGGTGGGGCAGAGCAGGGCGGCCTGTTTCCCGCCGGTGATGCACTTGAAGGCGGCGCGGATGGCGACTTCGGTTTTCCCGAATCCGACGTCGCCGCAGATGAGGCGATCCATGGAGCGGGGGGCTTCGAGGTCGTGCTTGGTGTCGAGGATCGCTTGTTTCTGATCGGGCGTTTCGGTGTAGTGGAAACTCTGCTCGAATTCGAACATCCAGCGGGTGTCGGGCGGGTGGGCGTGGCCTTGCTCGTGCTCGCGCTCGGCCTGGATGCGGAGCAGGCGGGCGGCGTAGTCGAGGATGGATTTCTCGGCGGACTTACGGTTTTTCTGCCAGGTGGCGTTGCCGAGTTTGTTGAGGTCAGGGGTTTTTCCTCCGACACCGACGTATTTCCCGATGAGGTGGGCTTGCTCGAGGGGGACGGAGAGGATGGAGCCGTCCTTGTATTCAATCTGGAGCTCCTCGCCCTCCTCTTCCTGTGAGATGCCTTTGAATTTCCCGATCCCGTATTCGTAGTGGACGACGAGGTCGCCGGGCTCGATGTCGTCGAGGGTGGCACGGGCGCGGATGACGCGGGCTTTCTCGACCGTGGAACGGCGAGCCGCGCCGGGTGTGCGGTAGCGACCGAAGAGCTCGCTAGAGGAGAGGACGGCGAGCTTGGTGACGGGGAGGGTGAAGGAGGAAACCAGCTCGCCGATGACCGGGGTGAGGCCGAGATCGCGCTCGAGATCTTTTCCGGAAAGCTCGGTGAAGCGTTCGAGTTCCCCTTTGGTGGAGAACACGATTCCGATGTCCCATGCCTCACGTTGCCATTCGTTGAGCTGTTTGAAAAAGGCCTCGCGGCGGAGCTCGTCGAGGACGAAGTCGCCGGCGTCGAAGGTGCCGAGCGGGGAGGCGTAGGTAGCTAGGGTGAAGTCCTCTTCGGCGGTGGAGGTGCCTTCGGTGATGAGGAAAGAGGGAGCGACTACAAGTCCCTCCGACGGACTGGGACTACAAGTCCCAGCCACGATACTGATGACGATGTCATCGGCGTTCAGGTAATCGGCGATGGTTGCTACCGCCGGAGGTTCTGTGAGCTGGAGATCGATTTCCGGGATCTTGTGGGTCGAGGCTTGGGTGTTGAGGTCGAACTCGCGGATCGATTCGAGTTCGGTATCGAAGAATTCGAGGCGGAGGGGGCGGGGGGATTGGAAGGGGAAGAGATCGAGGATGCCGCCGCGGATGGCGAAATGGCCGCGGGCGGTGACGGTCGGGAAACGCTCGTAGCCGTGTGCGGTGAGGGTTTCGGCGAAGGCGGTGGGATCAAGGGTGAGGCCGGGTTTTAGGTGGGTGCGGTTGGAGAGGAGGGACTTCGCGGAGGGAGCGTATTGGGAAAAGGAATCGGGGCCGCAGAGAACCGTGAAGGAATCCGAGATGGCGAGGGTTTCTAGGATTGCGAACCACTCGGCGGCGGTTTCGGGGTCTTGGACTTCCAGGGGCTGGGCTTCCGGGGCGAGCTGAAGCTCGCGGTCCGTCTCTGGAGGGCGACCGAAGATCGCCCCCACGTCCGGCAGGACGACGGCTGTGATGCCCCATAGCTCCAGCTCGGCGGCGATGCGCTCGCGTTGGCGCGGGGATTCGTGGACGATCCACTGGCGCTTTTTCCCTTGATCAGCAGCGGCGGTGCATGCGAGCGCGGCGAGGAAGGAATGCGACGCCTCATCGGCGTGATCGAACACGGTTCGCCCTCCACCTGCTGCGAAGGCGGCAAGATGCTTGTGGAACTCGGGGGATGTCAGTGCGCGGCGGAGCCACGAAATTTCAGATCTCAAAATTGCCCAGGGGCTATGATTTTTGGCTTCGCGTTGTTTGGAGGTTCGTCGAACCCACGGGTCAATGAACTCTCAAGGGATGTGTAAATCACTCCGTAGAATTGCTGAGCGCCTGGATCAGGTGTTTCTTGATCGTTTCCCAGCGCAACGGGACGGAGCGGAGGAAAAAGGACTGGGAGACGGTGATGCGGATGACACCGTAATTCTCGGAGGCAAAGGAGTCGATGAGCCAGCGGACGAAAGGGGAGGGCTCGGTCATGGCGAGCGCCCTGGAATCGATCTCTCCTTGTGGCAAAAGCTTGGCCGAGGTAATCGCGATCTTCTGGGCGGTGTCTGAGCCGGCATACTCGAAAAGGATGCTTCCATCGGTGAGCGGCGCGGTGTGGACCAGCAGGTGGATCGCGGCCTCGTTGCGCTTGAAATCCTCGGCGAGCCGCTGCTGGATGAGTGCTCGGAATTTCCCTGCCATCCGGGTGACCAGCTTCTCACGCATGGCCTCGGGGAGCTTTGCTGAGATCTTGCTCCAGTGTTTTTCCCCGTCCTGTTCAAGGTCGATGAGCAGGCGGGTGACATCGCCGTGGATCAGCTGGGTGCAAAATTTCATGGAGAGACCTTGGGCGAGGTTCAGTGCGCCGGGTTCCCAGCCTTCCTCGGAAGAGACCAGCTCCTCTGAGCCCTTGAAAAGCTCACGGTAAGCCTCCGGAACCGCGCACGTCGCGTTTGTGCAGGTGATTAGGAATGACGGCATCGTGTCGCCCCACAATAGGGCGGAAGCGCTCCCGTGCAATACGGGAGATTTGCCCGTTGAGCGGATGGCGGCTCGGAAGGATTGGAATTCCCAAAAAGCGGCAGGGAGGTGATCCATCACGTAAACAGCTCCGTTGCGCGCTCCCATTTTGGTGGCGGGGTCGGACGGATCAACCGGGGTTTGTCCTCCGACGGTGGAGATAAATCCGAACGCCGCGGCAGCCAGGATCACCGTTTTTCGAAACACGACCCGCATAGGAGCGGATCGGCGGGGAGCAGGTGATCGTGCTCCGACGCTGCTTTCGAAAATCAGCGCCGGCGGCGAACCAGCAGCGAAAGCGCAGCCAGTGCCCCTAGCAGGGCGCCGTTTGTCTCGGGAACCATGAACACCATGTCCTGTCGGGTGGGATTCGTGCCGTAGATAAAAGTGGCGGAAGGAAAGCTGGAAAGGTTGTTCAAACAATCTTGCGCCCTGTTGGCGACGGCAATCGCCGTATTTCCAGAACCGGCCAATCGTATGGAACCCGATGACAACGAAGGGCTGTTGATGCCATCGCCGATGATTTCCCATATCGCCCACTGGGCGCCGGCTGCGTCCAGTGCGGTTTTGCTTGATGCGAGATATCCACCCATGACTTTCGAAATGGAAGACGAGTTCGGTAGTGCGCTCATCGGCCGTATGGAGTAGATGACCGTCTCATTGAGGGAGATGGGCTGGTTAGGATCACTACAGAATGCGTCGGAGATGTCGAAGACCAGAACCCCGGCACGATAGTTTGCATATGTGCTGCCACCGTTGAATGAACCGGAAGCCGTTTGACTCGGATTCACAGCTGTGAGGGTCACATTGAGTGTTTGCGCGGGCAAGGCTGCGATTGAGCAGAATAGGGCGCATGCAACTCTGACGATTGGAATTATATCCATGATTTTTCCGGGGGGGGAATGTCCGGCAGGGGGGGGGAGCCGGAACGTTAGTGGGGGGGGAGCCAAACCCAAAAGGTAAGGTAAGTGGTGTTTGCTAAAAAATGATAGAGAATGCAAGCAATTTCTTCTCCTGCTGCGTCGGGGAGGTGACGATTCCATGCATAAACCCTTCAAAGCAGAATGATTCGCATGAATGAAATTTTTCATTTTATCTGCACAATTTGTTCCACCCGGCCGTCGTTTCCTTGTGCGGGTTCACAGGTTCGGTCTCGTGGGGAAATCATTTCCTCCGGGTCACCGCGCATCCGCTTGCCAACCCGGTGCGATCCGCCTAAACCTGCCCGCGATGAAGAGACGTTACGCAATCATGTCGATGGTCGGCTTCGCCCTGCTGGGCGCCTGCAAGGCCGAGAAGCCCGCCGAACCCGAAGCCGCAAAAGCAGAGGAAAAAACCGAGGTCGCCGCCGCTTCGAAAGTCCGCCTGAAAACGAACAAAGGCGACATCGTCATCGAGCTAAACGCCGAGAAGGCTCCGATCACCGTGAAAAATTTCCTCATGTATGTGAGCGGCAAGCACTACGACGGCACGGTCTTCCACCGCGTGATCGACGGCTTCATGATCCAGGGCGGCGGGATGGCGCTGGACGGCGGCAGGCTCGTTGAGAAGCGCACCGGCGCGGGGATCAAGAATGAGAGCAACAACGGCCTGAAAAACGATACCGGCACCATAGCCATGGCGCGCACGCCCGATCCGGACAGCGCCACCGCTCAGTTTTTCATCAACGTCGCAGATAACGACAGCCTGAATTTTCCCACCGGAGGCGGATACGCGGTCTTCGGGAAAGTCATCGAGGGCATGGATGTCGTCAATGCGATCAAGGGCGTGAAAACCGGCTCCGGCGATGTCCCGGTCGAGCCCGTCGTCATCGAGAGCGCCACTGTCGTCAAGTAGGACGGATCTTCCCCCTACGCCCATGCAACTCTGGCTCTGCCCGCTGCTGGCTTTCCTGCTCGGTTCCGTCCCTTTCGGGCTGATCATCGCGAAGATCAAGGGCATCGATATCCGCAACCACGGCTCGGGCAACATCGGCGCGACGAACGTCTTCCGCATCGTCGGGAAAAAATACGGCCTCACCTGCCTGTTCCTCGATGCGCTCAAGGGTTTCATACCGTGCGTCATCGGCATTTCCCTCATCCGTTTCGCAGGGATGGAAAATCCGATGGTGGTATCCGCCCTATCTCCCTTCTCAGCGGAATTCCCGATGCTCCAGGCGCAGGTTTTCCAAGTGCTCACCGGTCTTTGCTGTGTCCTAGGCCATAATTATTCTCCATGGGTTGGATTCAAGGGTGGCAAAGGCATCGCGACCTCGGCCGGGGTACTCATCGCGCTGATGCCTGCGGCCGTTGTCATCCTTGTCCTCATCTTCATCGCAGTCCTGTTAGCCACCCGCTACGTTGCGCTCGCCAGCATGGTTGCCGCCACCACTCTCCCACTTCTCACATTGTGGGGATCGTGGTTTCACGGGAAAATCCAGGACGGCACATGGAACAAGCCGCTGTTCTTCTTCTCCGTGCTCATCGCCGCACTCGCGGTCTGGAAACACCGCACCAACATCGACCGCCTCCGCAAAGGTACGGAGTCGCGTTTCGTATGGGGCGGGAAAAGGAAAGCGGAGGAACCCGGCACATGAATTTCAAAAGCGTAGCCATACTCGGCTCGGGATCGTTCGGCACCGCGATCGCGAAACTCCTTTCCCCCAAGGTCGGGGAAATCCACATCATCGGGCGCGAGGAGGATGTCGCCCGGGGCATCAACGGTCAGCGCTGCAACCCGAAGTATCTCTCCAGCGTGGTCTTGCCCGCCAACATCACCGCAGGGACCGATATCGCTGCCGCCGCCGCGTATCCGCTCGTCATCTTCGCCGTGCCGACCGCCGCCACCCGCGCCTGCGCGGAGGAACTCGCCCGGGCCGGGCTGCCCGCTTCCTCCGTCCTGCTTTCCTGCGCGAAAGGCATCGAGAAACACACCGGTGACCGCATGAGCCAGATCCTGCGCGCCTCGCTGCCATCGAATCCCGTCGCCGTCCTTTCCGGCCCCAACCACGCGGAGGAACTCGCCATCGGCCAGCCCGCCTGCGCGGTCATCGGCTGCGAGGACGCTGCGGTGGCGGACGCCTTGCAGGAGCTGTTTACGCTGCCGCAGTTCCGCCCCTACACCAGCACGGATCTCGCGGGCATCGAGCTCGGCGGCGCCATCAAGAATGTTTATGCCATCGCGGCGGGCATCGCCCACGGCCTCGGCCTCGGGGACAATGCCGTTGCTGCGCTCGTCACGCGGGCGCTTGCGGAAATGACCCGGCTCGGCGTCGCCCTCGGCGGGCGCATCGAGACCTTCGCCGGGCTTTCCGGGGTAGGGGATCTGCTCGTCACCTGCTTCTCCGAGCACTCGCGGAACCACCGCGTCGGCCTCGCGCTGGGCCGCGGGAAATCCCTGCCGGAGGCCATCGCGGATCTCGGCATGGTCGCCGAGGGCGTGCCGAACACCCTTTCCATCTTCGAGGCCTCGCAGCGCGCGGGCGCAAGGACGCCCATCATCGATGCCGTCCACTCCATCCTCTACCAGCACAAGCCCGCCGCCGAGGCGATGATGGAACTCCTCTCCCGCGACACCCGCACCGAGAGCGAGTGACGCACCCTTGGGCACGGCAAAACCACCACCGGCACCCGCGGCGAAGGCTTCCTAGACATCCATCTCAACGCCACCAACCGCCGCATCACCGCCCTCCTCGCGGAGAACGGGACGCTGAATGCGTATTGGAGGACGGGGGTGTGAGGGGAATAGGGAGAAGGGGATTCCATCCCCTTTGCAGAAGCCCGGCGAAACGGTTTCCCATACCTCCGCAAAGGGGATGCAATCCCCTTCTCCCTATTTGGAAAAACCCCGCGCCGGGGTAATCCGGGGCGGGGGGATGGATTTTGGATTTTGGATTTTTTCCCGGGTGATTTTCCTGTGGCGCGGGGGGCGGGGAGGGGGCAGCTTGGGCGCGGGAATATGGGGAATGTCACTTTGCTGAGCGTTCACGCCACCTACGGGCTGGCGGTGTTGCTGTTTGTTGCGGTGGCGGGGTGGCGTTTCCGTGCGGCGGGGGCGAGGGCTGCGGGCGCGCCGCCGGAGATGCCGGTGGGTAGGGTGGCGGTGTGGTTTTACCGGCCCATGGATCTGCTGGGGATCGCGGTGCTGGCGGGGCTTTTCTATGCGCAGGCGGTGGGGGCGGCGGTGATGGGGGAGGGCGATGTGCCGATCAAGGTGAATGCGGAGGGGGTGGTGGTTTCCATCGGCTTGCAGTTCCTGCTGGCGGGGACCGCGCTGGCGTTCGTGGTGCGGAGGGTGGGGCCGGTGAGCTGGCTGGGGCTGCGGTGGCGGGAATGGCCGTGGGTGCTGCTGATCGCGCCGGGGACGGTGGTGTGCATGTGGGTGGTTTTCGCGGGCTTGCAGGGGCTGGGCTACATGGATCTGATGGAGAACCTGGGGGTGAAGAAGGTGCAGGATACGGTGGCGATTTTCCAGAAGGAGAAGGACGTGGCGGTGCTGATCCTGATGGGGTTCACGGCGGCGGTGGTGGCGCCGGTTTGCGAGGAGGTGGTGTTCCGGGGTTACCTGTATCCGGCGGTGAAGCGTTTCGCGGGGCCATGGATGTCCGCGCTGTGCACGGCGCTGATGTTCTCGGCGGCGCACGGCAGCCTTTCGGCGCTGGTGCCGCTGTTTGTCTTCGGGCTGGCGCTGGCGGCGCTGTATGAGTTCACGGGTTCGATCTGGGCGCCGATGGCGGCGCATTTCCTCTTCAACGCGGCGACGGTGGCGAGCCTGATGGCGGTGCGGATTTACGATCTGGAGCTGCCGACTTAGAATTTTTTAACCACAGATGAACGGGATGGATGCAGATGACGGTTGTGAATCCGCAGAGGAGTGGGGACAGGATGTCCCCGCGACGGACTGGGACTGCAAGTCCCAGCCACGCTTTTGATCATGAGGACGCTGGCTGACATCGGGGAGGATGCGCTGATCGCGCGGCTGGTGGCGTTGGCTCCGGCGGGGGAGGCGGGCGAGGGGCCGGGGGATGATTGCGCGGTGGTGGATGAGGGCGGGGAAATGCTGCGGCTGCTGAAGACGGATGCGCTGGTGGAGGGTGTGCATTTCCTGCGGGAGGCGGATGCGAGGGCGGTGGGCTGGAAGGCGGTGGCGCGGGTGATCTCGGACTTTGCGGCGATGGGCGGTGTGGGGGAGCGTTTTCTGGTGACCTTGGCGCTGCCGGGGACGATGGAAATCGCGTGGATCGAGGATTTCTACCGGGGGATGGGGGATTGCCTGGCGAAGTATGGGGCTTACCTGGCGGGCGGGGAGACGAGCCGGGTGCCGGAGGGGTCGGCGGCGGTGATCTCGGTGGCGGCGACGGGTTCGGTGGCGCGGGGGATGGCGGTGATGCGCTCCGGCGGTAAACCCGGCGATGGAATCTGGGTGACGGGGCGGCTGGGCGGCTCGCTGGCGGGGAAGCACCTCACTTTTTCCCCGAGGGTGGAGGAGGGGCGATGGATCGCGGAAAACCTGCGGCCGACGGCGATGATGGATCTTTCCGACGGGCTGGCGAAGGACTTGCCGAGGCTGGCGAAAGCATCGGGCTGCGGCTTCCGGCTGGAGCGGGGGGCGGTGCCTTGCTCGGAGGGGTGCGATGTGGTGCGGGCGCTGGGGGACGGGGAGGACTTCGAGCTGCTTTTCACCTGTCCGCCGGATGTGGATGCGAGCGGGTGGGGAAAAATGTTTCCCGGGCTGGAGCTGACGAGGATCGGCGGCCTGGTGCCCGAAAGCCAAGGGGAGAGTCTGGCGGGCGGGTGGGATCACTTCGCGTGAAAGCGGTCAGGGATCGCTCTCTGCGCTGTCCTTGATTTGCAGCATGGTGACGAATTGCTCCGCCCATTTCGGGGCGGATTCGTGGGAGAGGTTGTCCTCGATGTGCTTGAGCATGCGGACGGCGGCTCCCTTCTCGTCGCCTACCTTGAAGAGATCGACCTCGGCTTCCCAGCGGAGATTAGGGACGGTCTCGGAGTTGAATTTTTCGTAGATGGGGGAGCGGACGCCGGACTTCTGCTTTTCGCCGGGCTTTCCGCTCCATGCATCGAGGAGGGCGCCTTCGTTGGCCATGCGTTTCGCCCAAGTGGCCTTGAGGGACTCGATGCGCTCCTTGCGGCGGAGCTGCGGCAGCATCACCTGTTCGTAAACGGCGGCGACGGGTGCGGGTGCGAGCGGCCAGTTTTCCACTTTCATGCCGTTGGTGTCGTAGGCGCGGGCGAAGACGCTGGAGGTGGCGTCCTGCTGGACGATATCGCGGTGGGCGGAAAGCTGGTCCGCCTCGGCGACGATGGACTCGACGATTTTCCCGGCCTCGATGGCGAGCTTGTCGCGGTCCGGCTTTTCGGAGGCGGCCTCCAGGGTGAGCGCGAGCCAGCGCAACTGCTGCCTCAGGGCGAGGCGGAAACCGGTGTTGGAGAGCTTTTCCTCGTTCTGTCGTTTCCACTCGCGGAAATCGACGTTGTTTTTGTTCATCTCGTCGAAGTTCACTATCTCCTCGCACTTGAGATAGAGGTCGAGAGCTTCGTTGGGGTTGTCCATCGCGCCCCTGAAAGCGGTGAGCGCGTTGCGGAAACGGGCGTCGACCTTGGAGTCCGCCTCCTTGCGGATTATCTCCAGCCGCTCCAGCAAGGCCTCGCGGTCGGAGGGGGAAAGCCCTTCCTGCGCGGCGAGCGGACATGTGGCGGCGAGGAACAGGGCGAGCGCAAGGGTTTTCATACGGGAAAGGAGTAGCGGCTGGGGAGGGGGTAGCCAAGGAAGGAATCCCGGGAAATGCCGGGCGGATGCGCTCAACAACCGTTGGTTAGGAGAACAAGGAGTTCCGGATATGAGAGCAATCTGGATCGCTCTTTACTACCCTGAGCAAGCTCAAGGTAACTGATTGGAACCGCCCTGTACGGAGCCGTATGCAGGGTGGTGTGGGACCGGGGAGCTAATCACTCCCCGGGACCCGATTCGCTTCTTTCTTCATCTGCAAGCAAGATGCGGAAGAAATACGATCGCACCGATGATGGCGGCACCAATCGCTCCGGCTAAGACTCCAAATGCTGCAACGTCTTTGGCCTTGCCAAGTCGCTCCCGTCTTTCTTCGGTAATCTCGTCTGCTAGGAACTCCACTGCGGTGTTCAACGCCTCCGCCATCCATACGAGCGCGACGGCGAACACGACCAGTGCCCACTCGGTCGATTGAATCTTGCAGACGATCCCACCAACCACCGCCGCTACTGTGGCCACGAAGTGTATCCAAGCGTTGTGCTGCGTACGAACCAGCGTTCCTGCTCCCCGGAAAGCGTGAGCAAAACTTTCGATGCGCTTTCCGAGAGAGAACTTATTCATTTTTGAAGCGAACAGGATTTATTCGTATCACGCATCGCGGTGATATCCGACTTGTAAGTCTTACCGCAGGAAAGGGGGGAATCGTTGGGATATCAAGGGTTTTCCCGGGGTTGGGTGAGTATATCAGGCGGGCGGAGGGGGTGGCGGGGGGGGATGGGTGACTT
>JAIXQS010000124.1 GCA_027485615.1 Verrucomicrobiaceae bacterium | reverse complement strand
GGCGAAGCGGCGGGGCAAACGGAATCCGCCGAACCGCGAAAAACACGTGCGGCGCGGAGACATCCGGCTTTGAATGCGGCGGATGGTTGACATTTTCACACCCGAGCAGCGATCCCACATCATGTCCCAAATCCGAGGGCGGGATACGAAACCGGAGCTCGCGCTGCGCTCGATGCTGCACCGCATGGGATACCGTTTCACGGTGAACGGCCCGAAGAACAAGCGCCTGCCGGGTCGCCCGGACGTCGTGTTGCCAAAGCATGGCACCGTCGTGTTCGTTCACGGCTGTTTCTGGCACGGCCATGAGAATTGTGCTGATTTCAAGATGCCTAAATCCCGCCGCGCGTGGTGGAAGGCAAAGATTTGCGGCAACAAGGCTCGCGACGAGCGGGTGCAGGCGGAACTCCGTGTCCTCGGATGGCACGTCGTCACGATCTGGGCCTGCGCACTGAAAAACATCCACGCCCGCATGTGGCTGGAGGCGAGGATGCCATCACTCATCGGCCCGCAACCTGTGGAGGAGGTGATTTCCGAAACCTGGAAAGTGGCCGAGGACGAAACGCCTTATCGCGTCAACTCTTGATGTCATCGAACCACCCGCCGCGGGCGGTTACCCATTTGCCTTTCCTGACAATTTTCGTGAAGCCGATGCCCTGCTTCGCAGCGGACTCGAAAACATCCCAGGCCTGTGTCGCCAGGATTCCGGAAACGACAAGGTCGCAGCGCTTGCCCATCGATTTCGCGATGACCGGCCAGGCCTCGATCAGGACGGTGGAGAAAAGGTTGGCGAGCACCACATCGTAGCCTTTCTTGCGCGGCTTCCATTTCAACACATCCTGCTCGACCATCACCACATCCGGCGTTGCGTTGCGCTCCGCGTTGCGTTTCGCAACAGCCACGGCGAAGGGATCGAAATCGCAGCCCCAGACTTCGCCCGCACCGAGCTTCGCCGCTGCGATGGCGAGCAAGCCCGTCCCCGTCCCGAGATCGGCTACCGTCCATTGCGCCCCTTTCCGCTCGCGGGAAATATCCACCAGAAACCTCATGCAGGTCGAGGTGGTGGCGTGATCGCCCGTCCCGAAAGCCATCTCCGGCGGAATAACGATGATCTCCCGCTTGCCATGTTCCTTGCGCAGGGCGGCGAGCTTTTTCGTATCCGTCTCTGCCGTCACGAGGAAGGCATCGCGCACCTTGAGCGGTTTCGGAGGCTCGGGCACTTTGTTCCACTCCACGTTGTTCACTTTCCTCACCGATCCACCGAACAGACCAAAAATCGCATCCGCCTCGGCCTTGCTGGCGCAGTAAACCTGAAGCCGCACCGACTTCCCGCCCTTCACATACTCGATCACGAAATTCGGATTCCCCGCGAAACGCTCCTCCCACGCGTCCGCCCATTTCGCCCCTGAAAGTTTCGACCACAAATGCATAGGCCGGAAACATCGCCGCATCGTGCGCGGAACCGCAAGCCCTATCGCCTCAACAAAAAAACCACCGGAAACCGGTGGTTGGGGAAATGGAGCGGGCGATGAGATTCGAACTCACGACATCCACCTTGGCAAGGTGGCGCTCTACCACTGAGCTACGCCCGCGACGTTATGCGCGTGCGGAGTTCTTACCTCCCCGCCGGAACCGATCAAGAGAATTTTGGCAAAATTTCGCGGAAAAAATTGCTCCACAGCTCCCCATGTGGAACCTACCAATCCCCGCCCGCGCCATGTCCGACAAACTCGCCCAAATCATCGCCACGAAACACCTTGAGGTGCAGGCCCTGCTGCCCCGCGCCGCCATGCTCCGCGCCGCCGCCCTCCAGCGCGACGAGTTCCGCGGCTTCCGCGCCGCCCTCGACCGAGGTCCCTCTCGTCTCGGCCTCATCGCCGAGGTGAAAAAGGCCTCGCCCTCCGTGGGACTCATCGATCCGGACTTCGACCCCATCCGTCAGGCCGGGCGCTACATCGATGGCGGCGCTTCCTGCCTCTCCATCCTGACCGATGAGAAATACTTCCAGGGTTCCCTTTCCTACCTCACGAAAATCGCCGAATTCTCCACCGTTCCCCTGCTGCGCAAGGATTTTACCATCCACGAAATCCAGATCCATGAGGCGGTGATCGCCGGCGCGGACGCCATCCTGCTCATCGTCGCCGCCCTCGACGACGACCTCATGCGCCGCCTTTACGACGAGGCGAAATCCTTCCAGCTCGATGTCCTCGTGGAAGTCCACGACCTTGCGGAAATGGAGCGCGCCATCGATCTCGGCGCGGATCTGATCGGCATCAACAACCGCAACCTCAAGACCTTTGAGGTCGATATGGCCACCACCGAGCGCCTCGCCGAGGAGGTGCCGGACGATGTGATCCTCGTTTCCGAGAGCGGCATCAAGACACACGAGGACGCCCTGCGCGCCCTACAGGCCGGCGCCAACGCGATCCTCGTCGGAGAGACCCTGATGCGCGCGGACGATCCATCGAGAGCGGTCGAAGCGTTCATGGAACTCTCCATCTGAGCGCAAATCGGATTGCCGCGCATTCCATTCCCCATAGCTTTGGGAAATGAAATTTCTGCTGCCCGCATTCTTCTGCTCCTTGCTTGTCGCCGACGCAGAATCCCCCTCCGCGAAAATCACCGGTGCGGAAGATGGCTGGAAACCCCTGCTCAAAGCTGATTTCAAACCGGTCAACGGCGCGGTGGACACCTGGAAGTTTGATGACGAGAAACAGATCATCTCTTGCACCGGCAAACCGCTCGGCGTGATTGCCAGCGTGAAGGAATACAAGAACTTCGAACTCGTCGCCGAATGGACGCACGAGCAACCCGCTGGTAACTCCGGCTTTTTCGTCTGGACGAGCAAGGCCGCTCTCGACCTGCTTACCAAACCCGGCCTGCCCAACGAGGGCATCGAAGTGCAGGTGCTCGATCTTGGATACAAGGAATCCTACGAAAAATCATCGGGGAAGAAATCCGACTGGTTCTCCTGCCACGGCGATATCTTTCCTGTTGGAAAAGCGAAACTCACACCCTTCCCGCCGCTCTCGCCAGATGGTCTCCGCAGCTTCCCCTCCGCCGAGACCACCAGACCCCACGGCGAGTGGAACCACTACTACATCCGCGCCATCAACGGCGAAATCCGCCTCTGGGTGAACGGCACCGAAGTCTCCGGCGGCAACAACGCACAACCCAACACCGGCCACCTCTGCCTGGAGTCCGAGGGCTCCCCCATCCAGTTCCGCAACCTCCGCATCCGCGAACTGCCATGACTTGATGCCTTGACATCAAAGGCATTTGATGCAAGATGCTTCCATGAGAACCACCCTCACCCTAGACGCCGAAGTTGCCGAAAAACTGCGGGCTGAAGCCGCCCTAGGGAAGCGGACGTTCAAGGATATCGTGAACCAAGCCTTGAAACGGGGCTTGGGTATCGAGAAAACGGAGCCGGAAAAACCCTTCGAAGTAATCACCTTTTCCTCCGCTTTCCAGCCGGGAATCGATCCACAGAAGCTCCAGCAGTTTCTCGATGATGAGGAGGCCGAATCATACTTTCGGAAGGAAAACCGCCGATGATCATTCCGGACGCAAACCTTCTGATCTTTGCTCACAACCGTGATGCGCCGTATCACCAGTTAGCCAAGGAATGGCTTCAGGATCTGATGCGAAGCAGAAAACCCGTAGGCCTACCGTGGATCGTCATATCCGGATTCATCCGTATCTCCACGCATCCCAGATTATTGAAGGAGCCGGTTACGGTTGAGGAGGCCATCGGAATCACCCGTTCATGGCTGGCTCGTAACAATGTCCGCATCATTGAACCTGGATCGAGATTTCAGGACCTCTTCTTCAGTGGCATCGAAAAGCTTGGCACTGCCGGAAACCTCACAACAGATGCTTACCTCGCCGCACTTGCCATCGAATACCAAGCCGAACTGCATAGCTGCGACACCGACTTCCACCGCTTCCCCGGCCTTCGCTGGAGAAACCCTCTCCTTCCATGAACTCCCACCCCAACGACCCTCTCCACGGCTACACCCTGGAGACCATCGTCACCCGCCTCGTCGAGGAATACGGCTGGGACGAACTCGCCGACCGCATCCGCATCCGCTGTTTCGCCACCGATCCTTCCGTGAAATCCACCCTCACCTTCCTCCGCAAAACCCCATGGGCGCGCAACAAGGTGGAAACCCTTTTCATCGAAACGCTGGATCGACAGCAGCAAGGTCTGAGCTAATCCCTTTCCCACAGATGAACCCACCATCCCTCGCCATCATCGGAGGCAGCGGCCTTTACGAAATCGACTCACTGGAGATCATTGAGCGCCATGAAATGAAGACGCCCTTCGGTGATCCCTCCGACCGCATCATCGAAGGTCGGCTTTCCGGTCGCACCGTTTTTTTCCTCCCACGCCACGGCATCGGCCATCGGCTTCTCGCCCATGAAATCAACCACCGCGCGAACATCTGGGCGCTACGCTCGCTGAACGTCCGCTGGGTCGTTTCCGTCACCGCCGTCGGATCGCTGAAAGAGGAACTCGCGCCGCGCGATGTGGTCGTCCCCGACCAACTCATGGACAAGACCGGCCGAGGCCATGAGCATACGTTTTTCGGAAACGGGATCGCGGCGCATGTCGGCTTCGCGGATCCATACAGTTCGGAAATGAGACGCCACCTCCTCTCCGCCGCTGCGATGCACACCGAGAATCTCCACGACGGCGGCACCTATGTCTGCATGAACGGCCCCGCTTTCTCCACCCGCGCGGAATCCCACATGCACCGCGCGCTCGGTTTCGATCTCATCGGCATGACCAACGCCGGCGAAGCCCGCCTTTGCCGCGAGGCGGAGATCGCGATGGCCACCCTCGCTCTCGTCACGGACTACGATTGCTGGAAAGAGGACGAGGCAGCCGTGGATGTCGCCGCCGTCATCGCCAACCTCCACGCGAACTCCACCTTGGCGAAGGACATCATCCGCACGCTCGTTGCGGAACTCCCGGACGTGCCCGACTGGGAAGAGCACCGCTCGCTCGAAAACGCGATCATGACGCCGCGTTCCGCATGGCCATCTAAAACAGCTGAAAAGCTCCGGCCCTTGATCAGGCGGTTTCTCTGAAAGTTACCTTTTCCAGTGGATGATTATTGCACGGCGAGATTCATTCCATACCGGTAAAAATCACACCCACCATTTCCCGCTCGCAAGCGCCATGGAATGGGGCAATATCGCCCCAACGTCATGCCCCGTTTACCCATAACCAAGACGCCAAAGTGCTACGTCGGCGGCGCATTCATCCGCTCCGAGAGCAACCGGACTTATGAAATCCGCGACAGCGAAGGCGGGTTCTTCGCGAACGTCCCGCTCTGCACGCGCAAGGATGTGCGCAACGCCGTCGAGGCGGCGGCGAAAGCCTGCTCAGGCTGGGCGAAACGCTCCGGCTACAACCGCGGACAAATCCTTTACCGCATGGCCGAGATGCTGGAGGCACGCTCCGTCGAGTTGATCACCGCACATTTTCCGAAAAACTCGGTCGAGGGGAAAATGGCCGCCGCCGAGGTCGCCGCCGCGATCGACCGCACCATTCACTACGCAGGATGGACGGACAAATATGAGTCCCTGCTCGGCAGCGTGAACCCGGTCGCCTCGCCGCACTTCAATTTCTCCGTCACCGAGCCGATGGGAGTCGTCGCCATCGCCGCTCCCGATGAAGCGCCGCTGCTCGCCCTGCTTTCAATGATCCTGCCGGTCATCGCCAGCGGCAACGCGGTCGTCGCGCTCGCGTCCGAAACGAAGCCCTACCCCGCGATCCTGCTCGGCGAGATGCTCGCCACCAGCGACCTCCCCGGCGGTGTGATCAACCTCCTCACCGGATCAAAATCCGATATCCTCCCCACCTTCGCCACGCATGAACACATCCGCGGGATTTCCGCCGTGGCGAATACCGCGGAGCGGAAATCCCTCCAAACGGGAGCCGCCGAATCCGTGAAACGCACCAAGCTCATCGACGCGGAGAAACCCTGCGATTGGCTTTGGGAAAAGGCGCAGGGACTCTACCACATCCGCGATTTCGTGGAACTCAAGACCACCTGGCATCCGGTCGGGTGACAGACGCCTAGCGCTCGGTCTGCAGGACTCGTTCCGCCACACAGCAACGATTCTTCCGCAAACATCCTGAACACGCGCGTTCCCCGAAAAAATCCCTTTCGAAAAAAAAGTTTCTTAGTATGTTGCTCGCAGTGAAAATTTGTGTGCGCCTCCTAATCATGCTCTGCGTTTTCGCCGGGCTGGGGAGCGCCATGGTTCACGCCTCACTTCATGGACAAACCGACGAATGCGCTTCCCACTGCGATTCCAGCCACGGAGACCACGAGGACTCGCATGACCACGATCACGATCACGAGGGCGGCACTACACCCCACCAACATGCCTGCTGCCAACTCCCGACAGCGGACCGGGCTTCCGATTCCCTTTCCCTTACCATCAGTTTCCAATGCATCCTGGTGGAAATCGCCGCCGACCGCCCGCTGGCTCCTGATGAGCCGGTTTTCGCGCTGGATACGCCGCCGTTGATCTGAGCGTCCACCCTTGACGCTCCGTCGTGCCCTGATGGCGCGATGTAAACTCCCCTACTCGGCATGATGCCATGGGGAAACCCGATCAAGCTCAACCAATCCGTGCCGACTCCCCGCGTTGGGGAAGGCCGCCACTCCAACCAACACCATGTCCAATCTGCATTTCTACGCCCTGCTGGCCTGCGCCTTCACGGCTCAACCTCTCCTCGCCGAACCCTCCGTGGTCGTCACGCTCGATAGCATAGCCGGGCGGATCCGCGCCCAGAACCCCGACCTCGCCGCCGCCCGACTCCGCATAGATGAGGCGGTGGGTAGAGAAAAACAGGCGGGTCGTCTGAAAAATCCCGAACTCGAAACCTCGCTCGAAAACAACGCCGATTTCCGCGAGGGCAAACTGGAGGTCGGATTTTCCCAGCGCTTCCCCGTTACCGACCGGCTCGGTTTAGAAAAGGGAATTTCCATCACCCAAATCAAGGCCGCTGAAATGGAAGTCCGCGAGGTGGAGCGGCAACTGGTGGCTGGCGCGAAAACCTCCGTGATCCGTGTGCTGTCCATCCGGCAACGCCGCGAGCTTCTGAGAAACCAGATCACGCTGGCCTCGGAGTTTTCCGAAAAACTCTCCGCCACGTCCACAAAAG
>JAIXQS010000066.1 GCA_027485615.1 Verrucomicrobiaceae bacterium | reverse complement strand
GGGCAGAGGGCAGAGGGCAGAGGGCAGAGGGCAGAGGGCAGAGGGCAGAGGTCAGAGTGCAGAGTGCAGAGACCAGAGGCAATATCCAATCTCCAATATCCAATCTCCTCACACCATCCCCAGCTTCATCTTCCCTTCTTCAGTGATCATGTCCTGGTTCCACGCCGGATCCCAGACGAGTTCGACATTCGCCTCGTCGATCCCATCGATGGTCATGACCTTCGCCTGCGCGTCCGCCGCGATCACCGGTCCCATGCCGCAGCCTGGCGCAGTGAGGGTCATCTTCACCTGCACGACCTTCTTCTCTCCGACTTGTTCGATCATGCAGTCATAGACAAGGCCGAGGTTGACGATGTCCACGGGGATTTCCGGATCGTAAACGCCTTTCAGCTGTGCCCAGACCTGCTCCTCGAGCGGCGCGTCCTTGAGCCGCACCGCCTCGGCGTGCTTCTGCTTTTCCTCCTCGGCATCCACCCCGAGCGCATCGGCATCCTGTGAGGAAATCCGGGCAAGCCCCTGAGAGGTCGCGACCGTGTAGGTGCCGCCGAGCCGCTGCGTGATGAAAACGGGCGTACCGGCCGGAAGCGTCATGGAGTCGCCGCTCGGGATCTGGACGGCGGTGACCTCGCGGGAAAGTTTGATTTCGTCGTGCATGCGGGGACTAAAAGCCAGCAGCCGCCGCACGGCAAGACGCATTCCGGCCTAGAATTAAACCTAAATACCACAGTTGGGTATCAATTTTTCACCGCAGAGGCGCAGAGGTCGCAAAGGAACGCGGAGCCTTGCATGTGGGAAGATAGAAAATTTGGGAAAACGATGGAACTGCTTGGTCACTCAATGGGTGAAATGGAATTGACGTGAAAAAATGCCCTGCAATATCCCAAAACACAAACTCTTCTCAGCGCTCCTTCTGCGACCTCTGCGCCTCTGCGGTGAAAATCTTCGTTTGAACTGCGAATTTTAGGTTGAACACGGATCACCTTTCCAAGTGACAGGAACCCCGCGCGCCCGTAGTTTCCTTCCCAGGCATGTGGGCGTTCATCGGGCAACATTGGCGGGACGGGATCGAGATCCTCGTGCTGGCCTTCTGCATTTACCAGCTCTACAGGGCGTTCCGCGCCACGCGAGGGGCGCAGATCCTCGTCGGGCTCGGCTTCATCCTCGTTGCTCTTGCTCTCATCACGGAGCTGTTTGATTTCGAGGTAATCGGATGGATCATCACCCGCTCCGCCGCCGTGCTCGCTTTCGCGCTGCTTGTCATTTTCCAGCCGGAGTTGCGCAACGGCCTCGCCCGCCTCGGCGGCAGCCGCATCTTCTCCTTCTCCAGCAAACGCCGCCTCGCCTTCGTGGAGCGCCTCGCGGATGCCGTGGCAATGCTTTCCAAAAAACGCATCGGCGCACTCTTCGCGATCCAGCGGGACATCTCCCTCAAGGAGCAGCTCGACACGGGTGTCGTGCTCGACGCCCAGTTCACCCCCGAGCTGGCAATGAGCGTCTTCTTTCCGAAATCCCCCCTCCACGACGGCGGCATGATCATCGCCGACGACCGCGTGGCCGGCGCCGCCTGTGTGTTTCCCGTCACCGAAAGGGAAATGCAGGACCGCTCCACCGGCCTCCGCCACCGCGCCGCCATCGGCCTCACCGAGCGCACCGACGCCATGGCGATCGTCGTCAGCGAGGAAACGGGCAGCATCTCCATCTGCGAGAACGGCAGGCTGGAGCGCAACCTCACCGAAAAACAATTCCGCGAACGGCTCTCCGCGATCTTTTTCTCAAGCCCGAACCTCAATCCGAATGAAACTGAAACTGTCGAAAAACTGGATCGCCAAGATCCTCTGTCTCCTTCTGGCAACCGGGATCTGGTTTCTGATTAAGAGCAACCTCGGAAATCCCGAGGGCAATGACGCGGAAAACTCGCCGCCGAAAGCCTTGCCCGTAGACGAACGCACCCTGCAGCCGAGGAAGTGACGGTCAAGGGAGCGCTCCTTCTACATCAGGTCTCAGAATTTCAGAGACACCGTGTATCAGGCCTCCCTTGGTCTTGATGTCTGCCTCGATGAGTTCCGAATGATTGTTGATGCTGATTTCCCCTTTGGTTATCCAGTATAACACGAATTTGCCGTTCAACGTCTTCACACGTCTCGAGATCAGGATGAGATCCTTGGTTTGGTCATCCTGGAGAAAGTGGTATCTGACGAGATCGAGAAGTTCTTCGTTGCCTGGTTCCTCCTTGAGTTTATTGAAGATCTTCATGTTGAAAGCATCATTTCGCGGCGCGAAACATGTAAATGGCTCTCCTTCCTTGAGTTCGCTCAGGACACCCGTCATTTCCACCAGCTCGGCAAACACGGTGTAGCCAGACTTCTTGAGCGTTTCCACAAGGCCTTGCTCGCCATCCGCGGGGATGGCAGCAGCGGCTTCTGTAACCGCTTCCTGGGGCGTAGTTTCCGTCTCGGCCGCGGTTGTGTAGGTTGCGATTGGAAGAGTAATGAGCCCAATAATAAGTAATGATTTTTTCATGTCGTTAGGGGGTTGGTGGCAGAAATTCCACATAACGTATACTTTCTCCTCCCGACAGATCCCCGGTAGAATCGAATTGTTACAAAAGCGTCACGAAGCGCCGCTTCATGGCGGCGGCTCTAACGACTACTCCCAGCGCGTAAAGATGGCTCCGCAATGAGGCCATTCCGTACGCCATGGCACCATTCCAAAAATTCAAGCAGCATTTCAACCCGCATGGCGAAACGACACCATGCCAGCAAGGTTCTTGCCTGCGCCTGATCACTGTTGTCACGACCTTCGCCATGGCCATGCCGCCGCTGCCGCTTGTTGCTGCCACTTGGGATGCGCGGGAATCGACCTCCAACCCCTTTGCCTGGCCGCTTCCATCCGTCCCGCTGCCCGCGCAGGTTCCCGGAAAATTTCCTGCACAGGAAGCATTCCCCGGCTTCGCCATCGCGCCCGCTGTCTCCCCGCTGTTGCCGCAGGCCCCAGCCGATCTGCCATGGCTGCCCGGTGATCTCGATCCCATCGCCCCGCCGGACGGCATGCCGGTTCAAGGCAATCCCGCCGGTCTCGCCCTCCTGGAAAACGCGGTCGGCAACGGCATCGTGGTCGGCGAGGTCTCCGATGCCACCAGCCTCGATCCCATCCCCGGCGCACTCATCGAACTCGTCGGCAGCGGCCGCACCGCGGAAGCGGACGCGCAAGGCCGTTTCCAGTTCGCCGGCCTGCCCGCCGGAACCTTCAATATAGAGGCCTCACAGCTCGGTTATTTCACCGACACCACCGTCGTCACCGTCATCGAAGGCTCCCCCTCTGAAATCCGCTTCGGCCTCCGCGCAAGACCTACAGACGACACCGTAGACGAAACCACCCTGGAAGAGGAAACCATCGTCGGCGAATACCAAGGGGATTCCGCGGGGGATTTCAATCTCAGCCTTCAGATGGAGACCCCGACTCTGACATCCAGCCTGTCCCGTGATGACTTTGAGAAATCAGCGGTCAGTGACGCGGGTGAGGCGATCGGCAAGGTGGCTGGTGCGAACATCGTGGATGGTAAATACGCGGTTGTCCGTGGTTTGGCGGACCGCTACGTTTCAACCACATTCAACGGTGGACAAATCGCATCGGCGGATCCGTCGCGTAAGGCCGTCCAGCTAGACCTTTTCCCCACCGGCGTGATCGAGGCGATCAACGTCGATAAGACGTATTCACCCTGGTTGCCCGGGGATTTCGGGGGAGGTGCTATCAACATTGTCACACGCGCTTTCCCCGAGGAGCGCATTCTCAGCTTCAAGACGAAATTTTCCTTCAACGACGGCGACGATGACGAAATGTTCATCCATCCCGGCGAGGATTATGATTTTTTGGGGAGCACACGACCGAAGATGCCGACAGTGCTGGAGAGAACCAACGCGATTGGTGACGTAGTGTTCTTGGACACCGGCAACACCGCGCCGGCGGACCTGTCTCAGCGCTGGAGCACCCTTCATGATTCCCAGAGCTTTCTTCCTGCGAAGGACAAGACACGCATCGGGGAGTCCTATGGTTTCACCTATGGCGAGAGCTTCCAGGTCAACGATCTGGTGAAGCTTGGTATGATCACGGCGTTGAGCCAATCATCGGGGGACGACAACAACTCCTCGAATAACAGCAACCCGGCTTTCCAGACCGGTTTCTTGCGTGATGATTATTCCCGCTCCGTTGACACCTCCGCTTTCTTTTCAGCGGCGATTTCCGTCGGTGAAAATCACACCGTGAAAGCCACATTTTTCGACAAGCACATCGCGGAGGATACTGTCGCGAGGGGTTCAAGGCAGGACGATGGATCGAACTTCGGACTGCTCACCAGCCCCGCCGTTTTCGACACGTTTGGAGGGGACGCGGTTTATTACCGCGGGTTCTGGGACATCGGCTCGACCGCCCGTGACATGCAGATTCTACAGCTGCAAGGGGAGCATCAACTTGGGCCTCGCGGCCCGAGTTTTGATTGGAACATCACTGACAGTAAAGCCAGCGAATCCCGCCCGTACTCGAGCTTTTTCAGTTTTGGTGAGATGGATTTCTCTCCGGAAGCGTTGGCACCCTTCACCGAGCAGGCGAACACCGACTTGTTCAATTCTTTCACGGACGCTCTCGACAGTTCCAACATACCCTATGATCCATCGATCACTACCTGGGACGAACTCCGTCCTGTGATTGTCGGGCTAACTTCCGAGGAGTTCGTCCGTGAACAGGAGATATCGAGTGGACTCCCAAGGATCGCCCCGGACGGGGTGCTGGGCGGGCAGACCGTTGTCAATACGGTGGAAATCAATAACTATACAGGGTCAGCGGAGGGTCGTCTCAGGTTCCAGCGCCGGTCGGATATCACCAGCGAGCGCGCCTTGGATCAGAAGGCTTCTTTCACGTTGCCTTTCTATTTTGACGACGAAAACGACGAGCGCCTCTTCGAGGTTCGCGCCGGGGCTTCCACTTTCTCCAAAGATCGTTCCGTCCGTTCCCGCGTCTACGACCTCACACTCAGGAACGATTCTGCAGGCACGGGATTCTCCGCTGGTGCGCTCACGACAAACGGACTTGCCGAGGAGTTGGCCGCAAACCCCGACCTGATATCAAACTACTTCAACGGCACGCTACAGGACGGTCCCTATTATACGAACTTCTTGGGTGAGGGTGGTGTGGAGAATCTGGACACGGAACTGGATCAGTCTGCGTGGTTCCTCAACGGACGCTTCCAGTGGGACAAGTCTTTCCTGACCGGTGGCTTGCGCTATGAGAAAGAGGCCTACATAGTCAGGTTTAGGAATCCCCCGGAAGTTTCATCCGCGCTGGAGGCGGTGCTTACGAATATCGAAAATGATGTCTTGTCCCGCAATCCCCGTGAGGACTATCTGCCGACCGTTACACTTGGTTCTGCGGCTTTCGAGGACAAGTTCTCTTGGTTGATGGGATGGTCGAAAACTACGGCACGCCCGACCTTTTGGGAGTTTGTGCCGACGGTCAGTGTCGATCAGGCTTCGGGAATCGGTCGCCGAGGCAACGCCGCCCTATCAAACACCGAGATTGATAACCTCGATTTGGCCCTAACATACGCCGCCACCGACACACTCACCCTTCGCACCGGCCTTTTCCATAAAAAACTCGACCGTCCCCTGGTCGCAATCTTCAGTCCGGCGAACGAGATTATCTACCGCGACTCCATTGAATCGGGCGGAGTCACCGAGAACTTCAAGGCGGAAATCAGCGGGATTGAGCTTGAGGCGGAAGTCAAGGACGTGGGGCCATTCACTTTTTCTGGGAACTTCACCTACATCGACGCCATTCTCGATTATTTCCAGGAAGGGCCGGTGGCTCCCATACCGGTGAGCAGTGCGCTTCCATACCAGCCGGAATACATCGCGAATTTCACGCTCACCCACGATTATGAGCCATGGAATCTGACCACGAACCTCGTTTACAATTTCACGGGCGCCTATCCGAGCATTCTTAAGCGCACCCCTAGAGACTCGGAGGTGGGTCGACAGGATATCAGCACCTTTGACCTCATTATGGCGAAATCGATGGTAATCAATGAGGCGGATTACACATTCCGCGTCGGGGTGAAGAACCTGCTGGGAGCCGAGGACACATACCTCTACGACGGGCGTGTTTTCACGAACGACGATTTGGGGCGCACTTTTTACTTCGAGGCCGAGGTTTCTTTCTGACCGTTCTTGCTATCTGACGGAATTGTCACCCGAAGCGGGGTGACAGAAGGTGGTCAGCGTCCAATTTTTGAATCGTCGATATGAATTTCATCCGACAACCCAACCAACAACATAAAAATGAGACCACAAACTATCCCCAAAGCCATTTTATTGGCTCTCGGCATCGCTGGAGGCGCTAACGCCGCACGGATTGATGTCATGACAGATGCCACACTTACGGAGCAGAATGCTACGCTTGGTGTGCGCACCCTTACTGCCAGCCAGACATGGACGAAGGACAATCAGTACATCATCACTGACCGCCTCTTCATCAGAAACGGCCAGACGCTTACCATCGAGCCTGGAACCAAGATCTATAGTTCTTTCAGCGACAACGGCACCCCCGGATCGAAGACGGACGACAAGGTCGGCGCCATCATCGCATGCCGTGGCGGCCGCCTTGTGGCTAACGGCACCAGCGCAGAGCCTATCGTTTTCAGTTCCATCCAGGATCTGGAAGCAACCATAAGCCTGGATTTGAACGGTGATAGCGTGATTGCCACCGCACCAACCTCCGCATCGGTCGCCCAGTGGGGCGGTATCGTCCTCCTCGGCAACGCGTATGTTTCGCATGCGGACGCCACCGGCGCAAACATCGGCAAGGCTGAGATCGAAGGTTTCCTTCCCCAAGGCACTCCCGATACGGCTCCGAACGACGGTCTCTCCGATGCGATCACCTACGGTTTCGACTCCACCTTCCCACGTGACGATGCGGACGACTCCGGCATCCTCCGCTACGTCTCGATCCGCCACGGCGGCTACGAGTTCGCCACGTCCAAAGAGATTAACGGTCTGACCATGGGCGGCGTCGGCAGCGGCACCGTCATCGAGTTCGTGGAAGTCTACGCGAACTCCGACGACGGCTACGAGTGGTTCGGCGGCACGGATTCGACGAAGAACCTCGTCTCGGCGTTCATCCAGGACGATAGCTTCGACATGGACAGCGGCCACACCGGCACGCACCAGTTCCTCTTCGCTATCCAGAACCCAGGTCTTGCCGACGGCGGCAACGAGCTCGACGGCATCGAGTCCTCCCCGAGCAACGCGACTAACCAGACGGCCGGCTTCAACAATGGCCTGACCCTGTCGAAGCCCGTGTTCTACAACATGACGCTCATCGGCCCGGGTAGCACGAACACGAAGTCCACCATCGCAACCAACACCGGACAGGTTCTCACCGAAAAAGGCAACTTCGCTCTCACGATCGAAGATTACTTCAACGGCGAGTTCTATAACTCGGTGTTCCACGACTTCACACAGGATCTGGTGAACTTCAGGGACAACGCGACCTCGACGGGAGCATCCCCGGCCGCCGCGCACAACACGATCGGCCGCTTCGGCGACGCGACATCCGGCACCAACACCACCTACGTCAGCGGCACGAACAGCAAAAACCTGTTCTACAACAGCCTCGGCGTAGCCCAGAACAGCAACTCGGCGGGCGGCACCATCCCCGAACTGCGCACCTACACCCGCACGACGGCGGTAGGCAGCGGTCCGGGCACCGGCACGTTCCTGACAGCCATCGACCCACGTCCGACCACAACATCCGCGCTTCTGACGGCGAACGGCGCCACCCTCCAGGGCGGTGCTCCGATCACGGTCGCATACCGCGGAGCCTTCGGAGCACAGAACTGGGCAATCGGTTGGACTAAACTGAGCACCTCAGGTGTGCTTGTGGATGGCGTTTCCGGCATGGCCGACGCTGACGGTGACGGCATCTCCGACACGGTCGAAGCGGCGAACACCGCACTCGGCTTCAATGCCGCTGTGAACGACGCCACCACGGTTTTGGGAACCCTCAAGACCACGGCTCAGTTCAACGACAACTTCACCGCTGGTCAGACATCGGTGACATCCAACCCGAATAACTTCAGCCTTTACACGCTGTCGAACATTCAGGACCTGAGCGCGGACGACATCATCGTCCAGAAGTCCGGCAGCTCCGCCACCCTCAACATCCCTGTTGAGAGCTCGGCGAACCTCGTGCCTCCGTTCACATCGGTTGGCAACGCGACGTTGACCATTCCCAACGTTCCTGCTGACAAGCAGTTCTACCGCTTCCGGATCGCAGCTCCGTAAGTAATCTGACGAAATCGTCACACTGGGGTCGTCGGCAAATGCCGGCGACCCCTTTTTACTATCCGCACTTCACCGCCATGCGCCATTTACCATTTTTTCTAATCCTTGGATTTTCCCCGTTCCTACAAGCCCAGGAGCCGGTAATCTCTCCCACGGAAGAGCTCCGTGTCACTGTCAACGAATGGGTCGAGGCGATGCGCCAGATCCAGCAGGAAGAGAACGATTGGACGCGAGATCAGGAGATTCTGACCTTTTACAAGGAAGGGCTTCAAAGCGAAATTGCCACTCTCAAGGAACAGATCGCCTCGGCGAAGACTCGCAAAGAAGGTGGCGACCAGCAGTCCCTAGACAAGGTATCCGAAAGGGATCGCCTCACTGCGGCCGAGGACGTATTGAAAACCCAGCTGAGGATCATGGAAGAGGATTTGGCTTCTAAATTCCCGCTTTTTCCGGAGCCTCTCAGGAAAAATCCCAAGGTTACCCAAGGCATGGAGGCGATCCAGAAATGCCTG
This sequence comes from Verrucomicrobiaceae bacterium, assembly GCA_027485615.1. Classification (GTDB taxonomy): domain Bacteria; phylum Verrucomicrobiota; class Verrucomicrobiia; order Verrucomicrobiales; family Akkermansiaceae; genus Luteolibacter. The sequence goes on along the minus strand of JAIXQS010000066.1, from coordinate 37,691 downwards.
ATGCTGCCCGCCGACGCCCAGACCGAGGTGATTTCCAAGCGGCTGGTAACTGTCACCGAACTGATGGCCGATGTGGAGAAATTCCAGCAAGGCGTCCATGTGTTTCCGGAGCTTCATAAAAATTCCAAGGGCGAGGAATTCAACATGCAGGTCGTTTATTTCGGTCTGGCCTTCGCCTATGCGGTGAATGAGAACGGCAGCTTTGCTCTGGCAGGACGCGCGAACGCGGACGGTTGGAAGTTCCAAGAGCGCAACGAACTCGCCCCGCAAATCCTTAAACTGTTGGTCACCGCGACCAGCGAAACAGAAGTTTCCTTTACCAATCTTCCCATCATACAGCCATGATACCCCGCACCCTAGCCATCGCCACGCTGCTCGTGGCCTGTTCCCTCCCAGCCGGAGCGAACACCGCCCCGAATCCGAACGAGAATGCCCGCGCCTCGCTGGATAAAGCCACCAGTGAGCTCCAAAGCACCCAGAAGGAATACGCGGATCTGCGTCGCGCGCTCTACAACGACGTGAACCGTCTGGACGACGAAGCTCTCTCTCTCGCCAGGGAGCTCCGCGCCCTCGAACGTGAGGAGGAGCTGCGCACCACCAAGATCAAGGTTCTCGAGCGTGATCTGGATACCCGCAAAGGTGAATTCACCTACACATCGGGTCTGCTTAACCAGTATTCCAAAGCGCTCGTCACCCGCATCCACCCCGCCGAGTTTCAGCTTTACCGCGATCAGGTCGCGAACCTCGATCAAAAGGCGTTCACCTCGGTGGGCGATCCCAAAGCGGAGATGATTGAGCGGCTTAAGGTTCTGGAGCTTGGGATCAAGCGTCTCGCAACGATAGCCGGAGGCCATCGCTTCGAGGGCAAGGCTCTCGGCTTCGCGGGACGCGCGATCGAAGGAACCCTTTTTGTCGCCGGGCCCTCTGTCTTTTTCGCATCGACGGATAAAAATACCGAGGGCATTTCCCCTCCGGCTGACACGGGCTCCGGGCTTCCCGCCGTTGTCTCGATCAACAAGTCCGAGGGCTCCATTGCCAAGGCCATCGAATCAGGCAAAGGTGAACTTCCTTTCGACGGAACCATGGGCAAGGCGATCGACGCGGAGGTCAAGCACCCCGGGGGGCAGAACAAGGCCTTGGAACACGTCATGCTGTTCGGAGACATCGCCAAGAACATGATGTTCGACGGCTGGGTCGCCATCGCGATCTGCGTTCTCATGATTCTGATCGGATGGTCGGTTGCGGTCAGAAAGCTCTTTTATCTCAACTCGATCAACAAAGGCAGTGCCGAGTTCCTTCGCCAATGGCGCTCACTTTCTTCCAATCTGACCGCTCTCGACCACTCTTGCGGCGATAGTGTTAGCAGCTTTGGTGGCAATGCGGATGCCGCAGCTCAGGCGATCATCCAGAAATCACCGTTCTACGAAATCTACCACATCGGCTCCGAGGAAATCAGCCACCGCCTTTCTCCAGGGCCGAATCAAACAAAAGGCCTCACGGCACGTTCCATCCAGGCCATCCGCTCTTCCCTCGATGCGGGACTCGTTCAGATTCATCATAAGCTGACCGACGGACTGGTTTACCTCACCATCAGCATCGCGGGTGGCCCATACGTCGGTCTCCTAGGAACGGTGGTCGGAGTTATGATCACCTTCGCCATCATTTCCAAGGAGGGTGAGGTGAACGTCAACGCCATCGCCCCCGGTATCGCTTCGGCACTGCTTGCTACCGTGGCAGGTCTCATCGTCGCGATTCCCGCCTTGTTCATCTATTCCTACCTGAACGGTCGGATCAAGAACACCACGGCGGAGATTCAGGTCTTCATCGATGAGTTCGTCGCCAAGATGGCCGAGTTCTATCCAGACAAGGATTGATCGAAAATTGCTTCCCTGCCTCATCGAATCTCATTACCCAATTCACCAAGCCATGGCCTCAGAAAACTACGACGATATCAATGTCACACCGATGGTGGACTTATACCTCGTCCTCCTCCTTATCTTCATCGTGATGACCGCCGCAGGCGTAAAGGGCGTGAAGGTTGAGCTACCGAGCGCCAGTGGCAAGGCTTCCACGGATATTGGTGCGCCCAAGATTCAGGCGATCACCGTGGATCCGGAAGGGCGAATTTCGCTCAACCTGACACCGGTGTCATTGGAAGAACTCGAAACCAAGCTCGGTGCACTCAAGGCGGCCACGCCTGATTTGCCGGTGGTCGTCCGCGGCGATAGCTCGGCGCAATACCAGAAAGTCATGGATGTGATGTCGGTGCTAGGGCGTCTGGGTATCGACAAGATCGGCCTTGCTACCCAAGTCAAAAAATAAATGACGAGTCTGCCGAACTGAACTGAACCGAGTGTTTTTTAACTCTAGTTCGATCCGCTAAATTTCCGATGCCCCCTTTCTCCAAACCACCAGCCAAATCACACCACCGAAAGGTGATCGTGGGTATGCTGGCGATCGTCCTGATCGGCGGGGTGGCGAATTTCATATTCAATGTCGGCGATCAGGAGGGCGAGGAAGAGGCCGTGGAATATCAGATCGTGGATGTCACCATCCCACCACCACCGCCACCACCGCCGCCCGATGAGGAGGACGTGGTGCCCGACGAGCCGGAGGAGATCGATGAGGTTGCGGATTCGGTCGCTCCGGTCGAGATGGCATCGGATTCCCAGGAATCATCGGATGTGGATCTTGGGATAGACATCGGAGATATGGCTCTATCAACAGGTGGTGGCTTCGCAATTGACATTCCTCGGTTCGGACGCAGATCGGGCGGCGGCGGTGATGGGGAAGACCTGCTCGGCGCGGAAATGGACTCCCCGCCTTCCCCTTCCAGTAAGACCCAGCCCATCTACCCTGCATCGCTACTCAAACAAGGTGTGGGCGGCAAGGTCCTCATTTCCTGCACGATTGATGCCACAGGAAAAGTCGTTGGCACCTCTATCAAGTCTTCCTCCGGTCATCCTGATCTGGACAAAGCCGCCATCAACGCAGTCAACCGCTGGAAATTCAAACCCGGCACCAAAGGCGGCAAGAAAGTAAAATCTGTCGTCGTCGTCCCCTTTAATTTTGAAGTCAAAAAAAGCTGACCATATGTTCCGTCCTATCCTCGCCATCGCCTTTCTTGGTGCACTCGCCGCCCACGCCGAGCGAATCATCCCGCCGTCGAATCTCTTCCGAGATCCCACCTTCGTCCGTGATTTTGTAGGCAGCTATGGTTTCCATTCCGATGTAGAGCCAAAGGTTTCCAACCAAGAGCAGGAGCTTCTCGGAACTGTCAGGGAGATGTTCGAGGCTTCCCGTTTCCGCGACGCCGAACAGGAAATCGTGCGCTTCATTCAGACGATCGAGAACCCCACAGACCCCGAGGTCGCGAAAGGCGAGATCAGTCCGGCGATGGTGTTTGTTCTCGGAAACCTCTATTTCCAGGCCGACCGCACCGACGAGGCGCGCCGCGCTTTCCTTGAGGCGATCCGCCGCTTCCCGCGCTTCCGCCGCGCCTACACGAACCTTGGCTATCTCTACATTTCCAAAAGCATGACCGACGAGGCTCTGCCCATGCTGCAGAAAGCCATCGAACTCGGCGAGAACTCCAGCCGCGCCTACGGCCTCCTCGGCTATTGCCACCTGCTCAAGAAAAACGCCCTCGCCGCGGAGAACGCCTACCGCCAGGCATATTTGTTGGATCCCGCTGCGAGAGACTGGAAGCTAGGCCTTTCGCAGGCGCTCATGGCCCAGGATCGGTATGAGGAATCCGCCAGCCTCATCGGCACGCTGATCGAGGAGAACCCGAACGACAAGCAGCTCTGGCTCCAGCAAACGAACGCTTTTCTCGCGATGGAGAAGAAGGAAGAGGCTGTCGTGAACCTTGAGGTGCTGCGACTCAAGGGTCTCGCCGACGAGGCGAACCTGAATCTCCTTGGAAACCTTTATATGGATCGTAACGAGCCGCAACTCGCACTCTTGGCCTACCTCGCAGCGATGGAGAAATCGGCGAAGCTCAACATTGCGCAGACCCTCAAGTCCGCGAAAATCCTCAGCGACTACGGTTACCCCGACAAGGCGGACAACTTCATCGCCGAGGTTCGGAAAAAGGCAGGTGATTCGATTTCCGTTGCGGACAAGCTCAGCCTGATGCTCACCGAGGTGAGCGTGGCGCAGGCGAAGAAACAGCCCGACCGCGTGGAAGCTCTGCTGAACCAGCTTTTGGTATCGAACCCCGCGAACGGCGATGTCTTCCTCGAAGTCGGACGCCATAAGGATTTGCTTTCCCGCGAAGAAGCGGATGAGAGCAAACGCGAGGCTTTGGTGGTCGAGGCGCGCACGAACTACCAGCTTGCCGCACGCAATGAATCCGTCGCCTATCCTGCCAACCTAGCGCTCGGCCAGATGCTCGTCCGCGAGCGCCGTTACGAGGAGGCGATGCCCCACCTGCAGACCGCCTTGGAGCTCAAGAAAAGTGATAGCCTCGAGCAATACGTTTCCCGCGTCCGCCGCGCCGCCGACCGAGTGCAGGTCACGAAGGAAAAGCAGGAGCAAAAACAATGAGAATCTTCACGCTCCATATCCTGCTGCTTGCCGCGCCTTTCGCCTCCGCGAACGAGGCACTGGACGTGCTCGAAGGCAAGATCGATGCGAACAGCGTGATCCTGCCGCCGCGCGAGGTTCCCGAGGGCGAGGAATTGGAGGATGGCGAGGATGGCGATGGCAACGTCGAGAACATCATCTACCTGCCGCCGGAGTGGGCGCCCAGCCCGCTTGACGGTCTGTGGTCGCGATCCATCCTCTACGATAACGCGGCGAATCCATGGGTGCAGCAGTTCGCCGTCACCGGGCAATACGATGTAATCGCGAGCTTCGGCAAGGCGGAGACGGAACCCTCGGGCGCGACGCCCGCCCGCAACACGGATCTCGATGGCACCCGCACCCGCCGGGCACGCCTCGGAGCACGCATCCTGGCTTTCAATAACACGGAGATTGAGGCCATGGGCGAGTTCGCCGGAGACACCCAATACCGCGGTGTGGAGCGACTCAAGGCCTACACCCAGGTTTCTGAAACAACCGGTGTGACCTACGGAAAATTCAGCCCCAATTACGGAACGGAATCGAGGGTTGAGCCATCGCTTTCCCCCTATCCCTACCGTGGGATGCTCACAAACATGGTCGCGCCCGCCGCCGCGTTGGGTGCCAGCATCCACCACGCCGGGAAAAAGCTCGATTACGACATCGGTTGGTTTTCCAGCGATTACGATCCCGAGTTTGGCTCGATGGGCGGCGACGGGATGTTGAATGTCAGCGTCTCCGGGTCCTTTGTGGAAAAAACCGGCGGATCCCTTGCCCGCACCAAGTGGCACGCCGATTACCTCCACAACTTCGATGCCGGACGCTCGAACCCGCAGGGATACGACATCGCTGGCCAGCGCTCCGCGAACGGCAACCAGCTCATCGTGCAGAACCCCGCCTACCGTCACCTGTTCTCCATCGGCTTAAGAACGGAATCCGACAGCTCTTCCTTTACCGGAGATTTCCAACTAGCCAAGGGTGACACCACGGTCTGGGGGTTATCCCTTGGTGCGACCCATTGGCTTGTCCCCGGCACGCTGAACCTCGTCGGCCGCTACCAATACGCAGGCACGGACGACGCGCGCGGAATCGTTGCCGCTCCGGGAAATTCCGGCGAACTCCGCTATGATGCCTCGCCGTTCTTCACGGGCGATGAATACCACTCGTTCTACCTCGGCACGAACCTGCACCTCTACAAGGACAGCCTCCTGCTCCGCAACGGGGTCGAATACATGATCCTCAACGACGAAGTCGGGAACAGCTTCAACACCGAGGCGGTCACTTGGCAAACCGGTGCACAAATCTCCTTCTAATTCTCACCAACAAACAACAACGACATCCATTAATATGAAAGCAATCCTACTCGCTCTCGCCCTCATCACCCCTGCCTTTGCAGTCGGCTTCGACACGGAAGGCTTCGGCCAGCGCCTCAACGGCTGGAAGAAGAACGGTAAGGCGCTCTATGACTTCACAGACGCTCAATACTGCACCTACAAGCCCACCATCACCCAAACGACAGATGGCGGGATCTATATCACCACGCAAGTCGATCTCATCGCCTTCGGTGACGCGGGTGCAGTTTCCCACATCGATATGACCTTCAGCTCCGGTGGCACGTTGCTCAGCGCCCAGCTCCGCTCGACGATCGGCCGCAAGACCATCGACACCGGCCTTGTCCGCCGCCCCGAGGCACCCACCCCGCCCGCCGCCGTGGAAGGCGAGCCCGCACCGAAGGTCATGCCGTTTCACGCGGCCGAGGAACTCATTATCGAGCTCTTCAATCGCTACGATACGGAAATGCGCAAGGTTTCCGAGGGTAAGGATGCCGAGAAACGCGACCTCTTCAGCCGCCTCGGCGGGAGCAAGAACGCAAAGACCGCGAACCTTGCCGCCGGCCTACGCCACAACTGCAATCTCATGCTCATGCATGTCGGCGGTGGTGGGATGAAGTAATCCTTTCGCGGTAGGGTCGTTTTGACAAAACGACCCACCCTGTGAGATCGACAAGATCTAAAATCTGTGTCTCATCCTCTCGCGGCGTTGATGCGGAGCTCTCCTCCCATCAACGTGCAAACACACGCGGCGTAGGTCATTTTGTCAAAATGAACCTACCTCTCCCGCTTGACCCTCACGGAGACGAAATCCGCGTCCGACAGGATGCGCTTTTCAACCTCCACGTCCACGCAGGAGAGGGGATAGCCTGATAGTAGAAAATCCGCGATCTCGGTGGCGAGCGTTTCGATGAGATTCCTCGGTTTTTGCGCTGCGAGGGCGATCAATCTACGGGATACCTCGTAGTAGTCCACGGTGTTTTCGACCTTGTCTTGAAGTCCGTGAAAACCTTGCGATGGCCGCATCCGGATGGTGATCCAAAGCGTCTGCGGCTCCGCGCGCTCCACATCCGGCACACCGATGTGGGTTTGCACGGCGAGCCGGCGGATTTCGATCTCGTCATCTAAATTCATGACAGCAGTTTGTCTTCGATTACGCGGTTGAGAAGCTGGATCGTCGCCGTGTTCAATTCCAAGGCGAACGCTTCCTCCATCGTCACCCAGCGGAATTCCTCGGCCTCATCGTTGAGGGTGACAGCATGAGAACCGGACTTGGCGAGGTAGTTGAGCAGGATGAAATGCTCTTGGCGGATGAAAGAGGGGGAGAAAATGGATTCCTGCACCATCACGAATTGGATTCCGGAAATCTCCAATGCGGTTTCCTCGCGGATCTCGCGGATCAGAGCCGCATCGCAGGTTTCGCCGCGCTCGATTTTGCCGCCGGGGATGCCCCAAAGGTTGCTCCACTTGTGGGTGCGGATCATCAGCACTTTGCCTTGTCCGTCATGAATCAATGCTCCGACGGTTGCGATGGGACGCTCCGCCTTGCGTTTTTCAAACATCCGCACCAGCACGCCGAGATCCGGCACGGTGATGTCCGGCCTGACCGCCGCGAGAACTTCCGCATGGTGGTAACCGGTGAGTACCGCGATGGAGGAGATCCCTCCGTGTCGCGCGGTCTCGATATCATGTGTCATATCGCCGACAAACGCGGTTTCCTCCCGATCCAGCCGGTGGGTCTCGATGATGAAGTCGATCAGCTCCCTTTTATCGAGCACACCCGCGTAGGTTTTCTCGAAGAAATCCTCCATACGGAACTCATGGAGCTGCCGCAGGAACGCATCCGCGTCCATCGATGTAAGTACGAACATCCGTAGCCCGCGTGCGTGCGCCCATTCCAGTTTTTCCCTAGCGTGGGGCAGCACCGTGACCGGTGTCACTGCCGCATCGAAGGCCGGGCGGAAATGCGACTCCAGTTCCTCCAGGGAAACGCCGGGTAGGATTTCCGCGTAGAACTCACTGTAAGGCAGGCGGAAACCGCGCCGGAAACCCTCGCGGTCGTACGGCGCGATACCATATTTTCCGAGGACGGCGTTCGTCGCCTCGATCACCGGCCCCATGTCGTCCACGAGCGTGCCGGACCAGTCGAATATCAGATTCCTGAACATGGGTGGAAAATTCTAAGCTCTAAATTCTAAATTCTAAATTTGATCTATTCCGCGTTCCTTTGCGATCTTTGCGGTTTTGCGGTGAAAATTTCTCACGATTCATCATCCCAAAGTGAACCTCACGGATTTGATTTTATCCTCTCCGAAACGTTCGCGGATCCGGCGGAGCAGATCGGGTTTCATTTGTTCGAGGTGAAAACGCATCGCGGGCTGGGTGACGCGGAGGATGAGGTTGCCGTCCTTGGCTGATACCGGTTCGGTGTTCGCCCCGATGAAATCCCCGGCGATCTCTTTCCAGGCCTTTTTCACTTCCTCCTCGTCGAGGCTGTCGGCGAAAAACTGACTTCGGAGAATCGCATCCACCCAATCCGCCGCCGAGGAAACGTTCTTGTTTGTGTTCAGCGGTTTCTCACAGCCGAGCCACTCGCCGACCAATTCCTCGTGTATGACCTCGCGCCGCGTCGGTTTCCTTTTCCGTGGCGCGGCCATGGCCATCACTTGTCTCCGTCTTCGCCGATGGCTTCGACCGGGCAGCCCTCCATGGCCTCGCGGCACTGGGCTTCCTCCTCGGCGTTTTCCGGCTGTTTGAACACGAAAGAGTAACCCTCGTCGTCCGCGCGCGTGAAGTTGCTCGGCGCGGTCTCTCGGCAGAGATCGCAGTCGATGCACTGGCTGTCCACGTAGAATTTACCGCCGACGTTCTCCTCGTTCCTGTCTTCCTTGTCTGCCATGTTTGTAAGGTGGTTTCCCGCCCCTTGGATGCATGCGGAAGGGGCTTCTTGCAACTTCAATTTACCTCACCCGCGCCAAAAGCCACGGCAGCAACTCATCGATGCTAAGGCGCTCCTGCTCCATGGAATCGCGGTGGCGGATTGTCACGGTTCCTTTCAGGGACGGGTCTTCCTCGCCGAGGGTTTCGAAATCGACGGTGACGCAGAACGGTGTGCCGACCTCGTCTTGGCGGCGGTAGCGGCGGCCGACGGCTCCGCTGTCGTCGTAGAACACGTTCATCCAAGGCTGCAGCGTTTTCTGGATCTCGCGGCAGATGCGGACCTGTTCCTCGTTCTTTTTGAGCAGCGGGAAAATGGCGACCTTGATCGGTGCCATGGAGGGCATAAAGCGCATGACCGTGCGCATGTCGCTCTTGCCGTCGGTGCCGAGTTCCTCCTCGTCGAAGGCCTCGCAGATCAGCGCGAGCACAGTGCGGTCGCAGCCGGCGGATGGCTCGACGACGTGCGGGAGAAAACGCTCCTTGGTTTCCTCGTCGAAGTATTCCAGCGGCCTGCCGGAGCCTTTCGCATGGACGCCGAGGTCGTAATCCGTGCGGTAAGCCACGCCTTCCAGCTCCTGGATGCCGAAGGGGAACTCGTATTCGATGTCGTAGGTTTTCTTTGAGTAAAACGCGCGGTCTCCGTCCGGGACATCGAGGATGTGGAGCTTGGCGCGCGGGATGCCGATTTCCTCGTAGAAGCAGAGACGGGTTTCCAGCCACTCGTCGGTGAGGCGCATGCCGTCCTCAGGGCGGCAGAAATACTCGATCTCCATTTGCTCGAACTCGCGGGAGCGGAAGGTGAAGTTGCGCGGGTTGATCTCATTACGGAACGATTTTCCGACCTGTGCGATGCCAAAGGGGAGTTTTACCCGGTTGGAATCCAGCACGTTCTTATATTGGCAGAAAATCGACTGCGCGGTCTCCGGGCGGAGGTAGGCGACCTGCTCGCCGGTGGCTCCAAAGTTCGTCTGGAGCATGAGGTTGAACTCTCGCGGTTCTGTTAGCAGGGAGCCATTCGCCGGGTTGTAGCTGGTGGTGCCTGTGACCTGTTCGGTCGTTTCACCCTGAAGCTCGATGGCCTTGATCGCGTCCTTTTTGCCCATCACGGATTCGTTGATGAACTTGGAATAAAACTCGCGGGCGGTCTTGCGCACCTTTGCTTCATCGGTGCCTGGGAGTTGCAAAACCGAATAGGCTTTGTCCGTTTTCCATGCGGGATCCGCGATGGATGCTCCGGTGAAATGATACACCGTTCCGCTCTGAGGCTCGATCTGGTCGGCGCGGAGGCGGGCGTTGGAAAGCAGGCAATCGCACATCGGATCGCTGAAGCCGCCGATGTGGCCGGAGGATTGGAGCACCTGTTCCATCGTCAAAATCGCGCCGTCCATGCCGAGGACGTCGTCGCGTTCCTGAACGGTCTTGCGCCACCAGTAGTCCTTGAGGTTGCGTTTCAGCTCGGCTCCGAGCGGGCCGTAGTCCCAGCAGCCGTTGAGGCCTCCGTAGAGTTCGCCCGCTTGGAAAATAAAGCCTCTGCGTTTACAGAGGGAGACGATTTTCTCCATCCGCACCGGGTCCGTAATATCCTTGTTTGCCATAAGATTTGTCCCGCTGCCGGGGACGCGGAGGAAATCACAGGAGCCAAGCGGCGGCAAGAGAAAGAAGGGGTGGGATCGCTGCGGCGAACCCAGCACCCCCGAAGGAGAGCATGAATCCGCCGCAGCCCATCCGCTAACCACGGGAATGCTGGGTTTAAAGCGCGAAGTGTGCCACTCCTGAAGGGAACCGCGATTTCGAAATCGCGTCTGTAACCGGAAGGGGCTTCGCCGGGCAGGTCGCGATTTCGAAATCGCGGTTCCTTCCCAGAAAGTTTAGGGTTTCAAGTTTCCCCCTCTTTGTCCAATTTCCCGCCCCGCCTTATGACCGCCTCCGAGATCCGCCAGAGCTTCCTCGATTTCTTCCGTGAGAAACAGCACACCATCGTGCCCTCCGCCTCGCTGCTGCCGCAGTCGCCGGGCCTGCTTTTCACGAACGCGGGGATGAACCCCTTCGTGCCCTATTTCCTCGGCGTCGAGAAAGCCCCGTACGATCCGCCGCGCGCCGCGGACACCCAGAAATGCATCCGCGCGGGCGGGAAACACAACGACCTTGAGGATGTCGGCTACGACACCTACCACCACACGATGTTCGAAATGCTGGGAAACTGGTCGTTCGGAAACTATTTCAAGAAAGAGGCGATCGCGTGGGCTTGGGAACTCGTCGTCGGGCGCTGGGGGCTGCCCGCGCATCGCCTCTACGCCTCGGTTTACGCGCCGAAAGAGGGGGATCCCGGGAATTTCGACCAGGAAGCCTACGACATCTGGGCGGATCTTTTCCGCGCGGCGGGTTGTGATCCGGAAGTCCAGATCGTCCACGGCAACGTGAAGGACAACTTCTGGATGATGGGCGAAACCGGCCCCTGCGGCCCGTGCTCCGAGCTTCACGTTGATCTCACGCCCGAGGGCAATCCCGTCACCGGACGTAATCTCGTCAACAACGACTCCGACCTCTGCATCGAGATCTGGAACCTCGTTTTCATCCAATACAACGCCGAGGCCGACGGCACCTTCCGCGAGCTGCCCGCCAAGCATGTCGATACCGGCATGGGCTTCGAGCGCGCCTGCTCGATCATCCAGAACACCAAGGGCTTCACGGACTTCTCGAAAAAGCCCTCGAACTACGCCACCGACGTCTTCACCCCCATCTTCCGCAAGCTGGAGGAACTCAGCGGAAAAACCTACACCGACATCTACCCTGAGCTAGGAGCCGACCGCTCCGCCTTCACCGAGGAGATGAAAACCGCCATCGCCTTCCGCGTGATCGCCGATCACCTGCGAACCCTGAGCTTCTCCATCGCGGATGGGATCATGCCGGGGAACAACGGGAGGAATTATGTTCTGCGGCGCATCCTTCGCCGGGCAGTCCGTTATGGAAGGCAGCTCGGGTTCTCAGGGGAAAAGCCGTTCTTCGGTGCGCTGGTGGAAACGCTAGTGAATGAAATGGGCGGGGTTTTCCCGGAGTTGAAAAACCGGCAGGACGCGGTGCGGACGACGTTGGAGAATGAAGAGGCGAGCTTCAACCAGACGCTGGATCGGGGTTTGAAGCGGTTTGAAGAAGCGGTCGGGGAGCACACGCGCCCTCGCGTGTCGCATGAGGCGCCCTCGCCTCATGCATGCTCGAATCCACAAAAAGCCTCCGAGCCCACCTATTCACGCCGAAATCTCCCCCATTTCGAGAGGCCTTGGGGAAAATACATGGTCACATTCACCACCTTGGATCGCGATATCCTCAGCGAGGCCGAGCGCACCATCGTCGTCGATTCCATCCTCCATGCACGCAAGATCGGCCAGATCCATCTCTACGCCGCCTGCGTCATGCCGGATCATGTCCACCTTCTGATCGAGCCTCAGGTGAAATCCTACGACACGGATTCCAAGCCTGTGTTTTTTAGCCTCACGGAAATACTCCAGCCGATTAAATCCGTCACGTCCCATACAATTCTCAAGCATCGCCGGATTGATCGAAACAATGACAACATTGAGCATCTTTGGGAAAAGGAATGGTTCGATCGTTTAATCCGTAGTGAATCCGATCTGATTGAGAAATATGAGTATATTCTAGGCAATCCAGTGGTGGAGAAACTTGTGGAAAACTCTCCTGACTACGCGTGGACATGGTGTCGGGAGTTTTTGCGCGGTTCGGAGCCGACCGGAGACGAGGGCGTCTCCGGCGACACGCGAGGGCGCGTGTGCTCCCCGTTCTCTGGCGAGAACGCCTTCGAACTCTACGACACTTTCGGATTTCCCATAGACCTCACAGAGCTCCTATGTGCAGAACGCGGCCTCACCGTGGATATGCCGCGCTTCGAAGAGCTCATGGATCAACAACAGGAACGTTCCCGCGCCGCCCAGAAATCCTCCATCGTCCGCGCCCTCGACATCTCCACCGAAGCCGTCACCGAATTTCTCGGTTTCGAGAACGACTCAGTCGAAGCCACCGTTCTGGAAATCCACCCGCAGGAAGACGCGCTCTTCGTCATCACCGACAAAACCGTTTTCTACGCCGAGATGGGCGGCCAATCCGGAGACACGGGAACCTTCAACGACCTCCCCGTCACCGGCGTCCAACAAATCGGCAAAGCCCGCGCTCTGGTCATTCAAAAAACCGAAATCAACAATCATCAATCGTCAATCTCCCCAGGCGACAAAGTCGTCCTGCGTCTTGACGCAACCCGCCGCCGCCCCATCGAAGCCCACCACACTGCAACGCACCTTCTCCACTGGGCGCTGCACGAGGTCGTTTCCGCAGACGCCGCGCAGCAGGGTTCCTCGGTGGACGAGAGCCGGCTGCGCTTCGATTTCAACAGCGCTGCCGTCACGTCCGAACAGGTGGCCGAGATGGAGGAGATGGTGAACGGCGCGATCAAGCAGGGTCTCACCGTTTCATGGACGGAAGTGAAACATGCCGACATCAAGCACCGCACCGACATCATGCAGTTCTTCGGCGACAAATACGGCGACACCGTCCGCGTCGTTCAGATCGGCGGTCATGCGAACCAGCTCGACGGCCCGTCGATGGAGCTTTGCGGCGGCACCCACGTCCGCAACACCTCGGAGATCGGCCTTTTCAAGATCAAGTCCGAGGGAGCCATCGCCTCCGGCGTGCGCCGCATCGAGGCGGCTTGCGGCGATGCCGCGTGGAATCTCATCCGTGAGAACGTCGAGAAATGGGATGCGGATCTCAAGGCCGCCACCGAGAAACTGAAGGCCGCGAACGCGAAGCTCGCCGATCTCGGCGGGGAGACTCTCACCGTCAACGAATTCCCGCACATCATGGGCGCGATGCTCGTCGGACGCGCGGACATCGGCGAACTCAACGCCACCTTCGCCCACGGCATGCGCACCTTGGAGGAAACCAAGGAAGCCGCCATCGAGGCAGAAAAACGGATCAAGAAAATCCAGTCCGCCCAAGCCGCCGCCCTCGCCGACGAATCTCTCGCCGAACTCATCGCATTGGGCAAACCGATCATCGTTTCCTTCGAGTCCGACGCCTCGCTGCTCCAGGAACTCCAGAACGGCCTGAAGAAAAAGAATTTCCCCGGCCCGGCGCTGCTCATCGTCGATGACGGCGAGAAACTCCACCTCGCCGTCCATTGCGGAGCCGAAGCCTTGGCGGCAGGCCTCAAAGCCGGCGACATCCTCCGAGACCTCGCGGCTATCGCCGGAGGCAAAGGCGGCGGCAAGCCGGATCAGGCAAGAGGAGCCGCGCCGGATCGGAGCAAGCTGGAGGAGATCAAGGCGGCGATGAAATCGAAGTTCTAAGAATACCAATCTCATCAGGATCAGGGTGTCGTCACGGTTTGACATCTGCCATTTTCCATGCCATTTTTGATGCCATGAACACCACGGTTACGATTGACTCATCCGGCAGGCTGGTGATTCCCCGTGATATCAGGAATCAACTGCATCTGATTACGGGTTCGCGGCTCAACCTGGAGGTCAAAGGGGATGGCATGTTCCTTGCTCCGCTCCCGAGTGAAAATGCCCGTTTGGTGAAACGTGCAGGACGCCTGGTGATCGAATCCGACGAACCAATGGGTGACGATACCGTGCGAAAAGCTGTTTTAAGCGATCGTGAGGACAGGATGAACAAGTTGAGCGGGCGGAAATGATCATCGCGGTTGATAGTTCCGTCCTGATCGCTTCGCTGATTGGTAATGATTCCAGCCATAAAACCAGCGTTTCGTTGTTGGAAAAGCACAAGCCTTATGTGCTTCGTCATGCTTTGCTGGAGACGTTTAGCACGCTAACAGGTGGCAAGCTCGGTTTCAGGATGTCAGCGGATCAGGCCACCGAGTTGATTCAGGAAAGCATTTTGCCATGGGTGAAAACTGTTGATTTGGACGATGCGGAACTGATCGAAACGATGTCAATTTCCCAGAATCGAGGAGTGCGCGGTGGAGCCATCTACGATTTTATTCATCTGCGCGCCGCTCACAAGGTCGGCGCGAAGCGGTTTTATACGAAAGATGTGAATGATTTTAAATCGATTCAACGCAATGGCGATCCAGAGATCTTTCATCCATGACAATTGGCTTCCGGAATCTCTCGAGCCGGAACGGGGGTTAACTTCTCACAGAAGGTTTACGCACCAGCCTTGATTGCATCCAATCTCCCCGCCGCATAGGCTCCAAACACTTTCGCGATCTCATCACGCACGCGGCGGAAGACGGCGAACTGCTCCTCCTCGGTGCCGGTGGCGTGGGCTGGGTCGTCGAAGGGCCAGTGGTGGCGGTTCATCTGGCCGGGGAAGATGGGGCATGCCTGGTCGGCGTTGCCGCAGACGGTGATGACGGTCTCGACTTGGTCATCGAGGAAAAGGTTCATGTGCTTCGAGTGGTGGCCGATGGTATCGATACCCATTTCCTCCAGCGCGCGGATCGCGAGCGGATGGACGTATCCGGCGGGGTTCGAGCCCGCGCTTTCGACGCGGAAGTTTTCGCCGAGGGCTTTGCGCAGAATCGCTTCGGCGAGGTGTGAGCGGCAGGAATTGCCGGTGCAGAGGATGAGGATGGCGGGAGGTTTCATGGATTCGTTTCCGGTTTGCGGGTGATTTTGAAAAGAGGAATGGCGAGGATCGCTCCGAGGATGGTGGCGAACGGGTAGAGCCAGATGTGTTCGAAATGTCCGCTGATGAGGGCGGGGCTGAGCGAGCGGACGGGGTTCATCGAAGCGCCGCTGATCGGGCCGGCGAACATGGCCTCAAGTCCCACTACAGCTCCGATGGCGATCGCGGCGGTGACGCCTTTTTCCTTCGCGCCGTGCGATACACTGAGAATCGTCATCATCAGGATGGCGGTGAGGATGATCTCCAGAAAAAAGCTCTGCGATACCGTGCCCGCCGGGAGCGTCATGCCGAGCCTCCACGATTCCGGAAAAAGGAGTTTCAGCGAGCCGCTAGCACAGAGCGCTCCGATAAATTGCGCAGTCAGATACGCGGGCAGATCGGCGGCGGGAAAACGTCCGGCCACTGCGAAGCTGATGGATACGGCAGGATTGAAATGCGCACCGCTGACATCGCCGAAAGTGTAGATCATCGCCGCCACGACCAAGCCGAAGGTCAGCGCGATGCCGACGTGGCCGATTGCGCCGCCGGTGACCTCATTCACTACCATCGCGCCCGTTCCCGCGAAAACGAGGATGAACGTGCCGAGGAATTCCGCGAAGAAACGATGCTTCATGGTTTCAGCAGGCTTGGCCGGGTGCGCAGCAGGAGGATTTCCCACCGATAGCCGGAATCCTTCCGATGGCGGGCAGACCGCAAAGCTCCGGGGCGAGGCATTCCGTGTGTTTGTGCGTGAGCCGGAGAATGACAGCTTCGGCGGTGATTTCGTGGCCGGTGATCGTATATTGGGAAATGACGCGATCCTCGTATTCGATCTCCACCGGCACGCTGTCATCGGGTATGACGGCTTGGCCTTTTTCAAGAATGCCCGCCATTTTCCCGGTCTCGATGCGGTGGTTGTAATCCTCGCCCACCCAGATCTGGAGCTGGCAGGTCTCGGTTTCGCGCCGCGTTCCGCCGCAATCGAAGAAGGTCTTGTGGACACGCCCGATCTCGGTGACGTGGAAGGAAAGCGGGATCGCATCGCCGTCCGGGAGGCGGATACGGAAATGACGGTCAGCGTTTTCGGAGAGGAGGGATTTCAGTTCCTTGAGGTGCATGATGTTTCGGCGAGTTTGATGGGACCGGGGCAGCAACTGTTGGCACGATCCGTGAGGCGGGCTTTCGCCTTTTTCAGATCGGTTTTGTGTTCGGGGCTGTTCGGGAAGGTATCGATGATTTGGGTGAGCAGGGAAAAATGATTGGGATGGATGCGGAAATACGTCCATTTCCCGCAGCGCTCGCTCTCCAGCAGACCGGCCTTGCGGATGATCTGCACGTGGCTGGAGACGGAGGACTGGGGCATCCCCAGGATGTCCGCGAGTTCGCAGACGCACAGCGCGCGATCCGCCACGAGTCGGACGATGCGCCAGCGGGTGTCATCGCCAAGGGCACGGAAGAAGGATGGTGCGGTGTTCATCGTGACGGGAAAAAACGTGACGAGAAAATTCGTTGCGTCAAGGGGTGATTTTTTGATTCGACCATTCAAGCTTTGGATCAAGGATCACTCCTGTGACTACCCTGCGGCAAATCCGGCTATCGATACTGATTGTGATCATCGGGCTGGTTTTGAGTGGCGTTACCGCCTTTCCACTACTTCATGAAATGAACTGGATTTCGGGCGTGATCGCCGGGGAATCGAAGGATCCGGCGATGCATGAGGGGTTTGTGAAATGGATTCTTACCGTCCGCGAAGGCTTGGAAGCAACCTATGATCAATTCCCATTCATCGCTTACGGCACGGATTGGCTGGCGTTTGCGCATCTGATGATCGCGCTGTTTTTCATCCTGCCATGGCGTGATCCCGTGCGTTACGTGGGCGTGCTGCACATCGGGGTGGTGATGTCGCTTTTAGTGATCCCCCTTGCGCATATTTGTGGGCCGATCCGGGGTATCCCTTTTTGGTGGCGGATGATTGATTGCTCGTTCGGCATTTTTTGCCTGCCGCCCTTGTTGTTCGCATTGTGGAAAATCCGGCTGTTGGAGAAAGAGAATCCGGACTTTTTATATCCAGGCAAAAGAGCTGACGACGGCTCCTAAGATGCCTAGCGCGGCGGCGAAGATGATCGGCGCGAGGACGATCTGAACCAAAACAAAAATGATCGTCCAACGCAGCAGTTCTGTTTTCGGGAAGGGCGGGGGCGTTCTCGCTTCCTGAAAGGTGAGCAATTGTTCGAAAAGGCCGATTCCCGCCGTGGCAGCGACGAATAGCAATAGCATGAGGCAGATGCCGCCCGGGGTAGGCAGGTATTTGCTGAGCACGGCTCCGAGCAGCGCCACCAGCGGGATGAAGAGAGCGGGCATCAACCATAGGAAAACCCTGAGAATGGTGATCGCGGGATTTCCGCGATACATCGGGCGGGTCTTGGGCATGGCAGGTAAAAGCGATGCTGTGCGCTTCAGGGCTTTATTGAATCCGGAGAGTGTCGCCATGGCCGGGGAGAGTGGAAGGGTTGTTCCTTACCGCATGTGGGGAGTTTCGCTGGAAAGCACGGGAGGTAGAAGAGGAAAAGAGTCCTGCTGCGGTTTTCCAAACCTCTTTACAGGAAACGCCCCGGGACTTTGAATGGCCGCACCATGTCTTTGACCATCAAACCGAAATCCGAATGTGCCTTTGACCAGATCTCGCTTGGCGAGGTAATGCTTCGTCTTGATCCCGGCGAGGGACGCATCCGCACCGCGCGGCAGTTCGCGGCTTGGGAAGGTGGCGGGGAATACAACACTTCGCGGGGTTTGCGGAAATGTTTCGGCTACAAGACGGCGGTGGTGACGGCTTTCGTGGACAACGAGGTAGGGCATTTGATCGAGGATTTCATCATGCAGGGCGGGGTGGCTACGGATTTCATCCAATGGCGAGGCGACGACGGGATCGGGCGCTCTGTTAGAAATGGCCTGAATTTCACTGAACGAGGCTTCGGTATTCGTGGCGCCGTCGGGAATCCGGATCGCGGAAATACGGCGGCGTCACAGCTCAAGCCGGGCGACGTGGACTGGGATCACATTTTCGGAAAACTTGGAGCACGCTGGTTCCACACGGGCGGCATCTACGCGGCCCTTTCCGAGAGCACGGCGGATCTGACCGTGGAGGCGGTGAAGGCGGCGAACAAATACGGCACCATCGTTTCCTACGACCTGAACTACCGCCCATCTCTCTGGAAAACGATCGGCGGCCTCGACAAGGCGCGCGAGGTGAACCGCGAGATCGCGAAATACGTGGATGTGATGATCGGCAACGAGGAGGATTTCACCGCGTCGCTCGGCTTCGAGGTCGAGGGCGTGGATCACAACATCTCGAACATCGAGCTGGACGCGTTCAAGGCGATGATTGAAACGGCGGTGAAGGAGTTCCCGAACTTCAAGGTTGCTGCCACCACCTTGCGCGGCGTGAAAACGGCCACGATCAACGATTGGTCGGCGATCCTATGGCATGAAGGAAAATTCCATGAGTCGCGGAAGTACGATGACCTGGAAATCCTCGACCGTGTCGGCGGCGGCGATTCCTTCGCGTCCGGCGTGCAGTTCGGGTTCCTGGAGTTCAATGACGCGCAGAAGGCCGTCGAATACGGCGCGGCTCACGGCGCGTTGGCATCGACCACGCCCGGTGACACCTCGATGGCGACCCGCAAGGAAGTGGAGAAACAGATATCCGGCGGCGGCGCGAGGGTGGTGCGCTGATATTTCAAATTTCAAAACCCAACCCCCAAGGAAGGGAGATCCCCGCTGGACTCCGCGTTTGGGCTGCGGCAAGGTGCGGGCGTGGAAGAGAAAGAGGAACTGATCACGAAGACCCCGAACCTGCGGGAGGATCTCAGCGTGCTGATGAAGGTAAGGCTGAATTTCTTCGTGCTGGTCACTGCGTTGTTCGGGTATCTGCTGGCACGGAAAGGGATGTCGATGGAGTGGGCGACCCTTTTCCACACGCTGATCGGAACGGCGGCGGCGGCGTTCGGTTCGGCGGCGTTCAACCAGTTGATGGAGATCGATCTCGACGCGGTCATGAAACGGACGGCGGACAGGCCGCTGCCGTCGCGGCGGATGAGTCCGGTGACGGCGTTCGCGGTGGGCTGGGTGCTTTCGGCGGCGGGAATCATTCATCTCGCGGTGATGGTGAACGGACCGGCGGCCTATCTCACGGCCGCGACCGTGGCGATCTATGTATTCGTCTACACGCCGATGAAGCGGCTTAGTTCAATGAACACCTTGGTCGGCGCGATCCCCGGCGCGATCCCGCCGATGATCGGCTGGGTCGGCGGCGGCGGAGGGATTTTCGCTCCCGAGGCATGGTTCCTTTTCGGTCTCCTCTTTTTCTGGCAGCTGCCTCACTTCGTCGCGATCAACTGGCTGTGTCGCGTTGAATACGAGGACGCCGGTTACAAGATGTGGTCGAACGGTGATCTCAGCGGAAAGAAAAGCGGGGTTCTATGCGCGGTGTTCGCGCTCGTGCTCGCAGCCTTCTCGCTGCTGCCGGGGATCTGGGGTTTCACCAGCGTGCTGTGGCTGGTCGGCGGGCCGCTTTTCGGTTTGGCGATCATGGCTCTGGCGTTCCGTTTCATCATGGATGGCGAGCGGAAATCCTGCCGCCTCCTGTTTTTCTCCACCCTTCTCTACCTGCCCGCCGCACTCACCTTGCTGCTTATCGCATGGCGCAGGTGAAATGTCGCGGGGCAGGCGCTGCCACCTCGACTCGTGCTTTGTTTCCCATTGGCTAATGCCGTCCGGAAGCCCTTATCCTTTGGTGAAGCGGGGAGGAATGGTGGTCGCGGGATGCACTGCTGGAAAACCACAACAAAGACACCCAGACAGGTTGAAAAAAGTCCTCGCCGAAACGGGGATGGATCGGGTTTTGGGAATTGTGCCGCTGTGCGGCAGGGATTTCACCGTTGCGGCCTGTGAATGCCGATTGCTTCGTTGCTCTTCGCTTGCGGACGCTTATCCGCGCCCTCATCGCGCCTTGGGGACTCGGCACCCACAGGCGCGGCGTTTTCAGCGCCTTTCCTTTGCCACATAACAAAGCAGGCCTCCGCCGACGCCAAGGGCACCGAGAAAAATCCACCAGAACATGCCCTGCGTGAATTCCGGCAGATCGACGTTCATACCAAAGAGGCCGCCGAAGGCGACGAGCGGAAGGAAAAACCCTGTCACGAGGTTGAGCTTGAACAGGATGTTCCCGAATCGTGTGGCGGATTTCGTGTGCTCCTCGGCGGCTTCGGCTTGCCAGAAGAGCAGGGTCTCACGCCCGTCCGCATGGAGCAACTCGGCCGCGCGCTCGATTTCCCGCGAACGGTCGCGGTAGGTGCGCATCAGGCGGTCGTCCGGCTCCTGGGCGAGCACTTGCTCCAGCGCGACGACCATGTTTCGGCTGCTACGGGTTAGCGGCCCCGCGTGCTTGAGGACTCGGAAGAGATCCTCCGCCTCATCGGTCTTCTCAAGGATCTCCTCGTTTTCGTCGATAGCCTTTGCATAACGGTCGAGCAAGTCACCCAGGCCCTTGAGCCCCTCTCCGTCAGGCTGGAACCACCGCCCGTCGCGACTGCGCCAGAAAAAAACCGCGTCCCGCTCCGGAACGCCTGCCTTTGGCACCTCATGCAGGACGAGCAGCAATTCGTCGCGTCCCACCACGCACCGCTGATGCCCCGGCCTGCCGCTGAGCTGTTCAAGCAGATCCCGCTCGAGTGCGTAATGCGTCGGCATGTTGATTTTCACATCCGTCATCCGCTATTTTTGTATCGGATCATGCTCCGCCCTGCAACCTAAGGAATGCGATCTTGCTCCTTGATTCCGCGTGAATTCCGGTGAAAATCGCTTTGGGAATATGAAATACATTTTGTTACTTGGGGCTACGCTGCTAATGGTTTCCTGCTTCGGCAGTTCTCCGCCCGGCTCGGATTACATGGCCGGCGTGGGCCCAGTCCACCGCCCCACCTCCGGCGGCCCGCACCATCCGGCTCCCGCCATCCCTGACGACGTTTCTTACTGGGATGGCGATGGAATCTCGGGCAGTCCGCTGATCAAGATCAGCCGCCGTGAGCAAAAAGCCTACTTTTATAAATCCGGCGTATTGGTCGGCGTTTCCCGGATCTCCTCCGGAAAAGAGGACACGGGAACCCGGGCGGGCGCGTTCAAGATCACCCAGAAAAGCAAGGATCATAAATCCTCCCTTTACGGCGTGATCAAGGACAAGGCCACCGGACAGACCGTCAACGACAACGCCGACGCCCGCGTGGACAAGCCGACTCCGGGACAGGTTTTTTACAACGCCCCGATGCCGAACTTCATGCGTTTTGACGGTGGCATCGGAATGCACACCGGGTATCTACCAGGCTACGCCGCCTCGCATGGCTGCGTACGTATGCCCCACCACATGTCGGAGAAATTCTTCGATAACGTGGAGGTCGGCACACCGGTGATCGTCGAGTGATGCCGGGCTCCGTTTCTTTTCCAAAAAAAGAAGCCACCCGATCTCTCGGCTGGCTTCTGGGAATGTTTACCGGGCGTTCGCCTCAATAGCGGTAGTGATCCGCCTTGAACGGGCCGTCCGGCGAGAGGCCGATGTAGGCAGCCTGATCGTCGGTGAGCCTGGTGAGTTTCGCACCGATCTTCGCGAGGTGGAGCCTAGCGACTTCCTCGTCGAGGTGCTTCGGCAGCACCGTGACTTGGCCGGCCTTGTAGCTGTCGCGGTTTTCCCATAGGTCGATCTGGGCGAGCGTCTGGTTCGTGAAGCTGTTCGACATCACGAAGGAGGGGTGACCCGTTCCGCAACCGAGGTTCACGAGGCGGCCTTCTGCAAGCATGTAGATGCTGTTGCCGGTCGGGAAGGTGTACTTGTCCACCTGAGGCTTGATGTTCAGCTTCGCAACGCCGGGAGCCTTGTTGAGCTTGTCCATCTGGATCTCGTTGTCGAAGTGACCGATGTTACAAACGATCGCCTGGTCTTTCATCTTCGACATGTGGTCGAGGGTGATGATGTCCTTGTTGCCCGTGGTGGTGACATAGATATCACCCCAGCCGAGGGTGTCCTCGATGGTGAGGACGCGGAAACCTTCCATCGCCGCCTGCAGCGCGCAGATCGGATCGACCTCAGTAACCACGACTTGCGCGCCGGAACCGCGCAGCGCTTGAGCACAGCCTTTTCCGACATCACCGTATCCGAGGACGACACCGACCTTGCCGGAAATCATCACGTCGGTGGCGCGCTTGATGCCGTCGAGCAGCGACTCGCGGCAGCCGTAGAGGTTGTCGAATTTCGACTTTGTGACGGAGTCGTTGACGTTGATCGCGGGCACAAGAAGCGTGCCGGCCTTCGCCATCTGATAGAGGCGGTGCACACCGGTCGTGGTTTCCTCGGAGACACCTTTCCAGTCTTTCACGATGGTGTGGAAAATGCCGGGCTGCTTGACCTTGATGTCCTTGAGCAAATCCTTGATGACCTGCTCTTCCTCACTCTCGCCGGGGCTATCGATCCAGTCGGAGCCGTTCTCCATTTCGTAACCCTTGTGGATGAGGAGTGTCGCGTCGCCGCCGTCATCGACGATGAGTTGCGGACCGAGGCCGTCCTGATTGACGAGCGCCTTCCATGTGCACCACCAATATTCCTCCAGCGTCTCGCCTTTCCAGGCGAAAACCGGAATCTCACGTGCGGCGATGGCCGCAGCGGCATGATCCTGGGTCGAGAAAATGTTGCAGGAAACCCAGCGCACCTCAGCCCCGAGATCGGCCAGCGTCTCGATGAGAACCGCCGTCTGGATCGTCATGTGCAGCGATCCCATGATGCGTACGCCCTGGAGCGGCTTGGTCTTGCCGTATTTTTCCCGTGTCGCCATCAGGCCGGGCATCTCGTGCTCGGCAATGTCGATTTCCTTGCGTCCGAAATCGGCGAGGCCGATGTCCCTTATTTTGTAATCTGTGAAGCTCATGTTATTTTCTGTTAGATATTCTTATTTGTAGGCTTTTTTAAGAGCGGCGGCCTTATCCGTTTTCTCCCACGTCAGATCCGCGTCGTCCTTGCCAAAGTGGCCGTAGTTCGTGGTTTTCGAGTAGATCGGGCGCAGCAGCTTGAGCTGGCTGACGATGTCGGCGGGCTTGAAGGAGAAGACCTTGAGCACGGCGGCGAGAACCTTCGCGTCATCGCCGGTGCCGAAGGTGTCGATGTGGACGGAAAGCGGCTGCGGGTGGCCGATCGCGTAAGCGAACTGCACCTCGCACTTCGAGGCGAGGCCGGCGGCGACCACGTTTTTCGCAACCCAGCGACCCATGTAAGCGGCGGAGCGATCCACTTTCGACGGGTCTTTTCCGGAGAAAGCGCCGCCACCATGGCGTCCCATGCCGCCATAGCTATCAACGATGATCTTGCGCCCTGTAAGCCCGGTGTCACCTTGGGGGCCACCAACCACAAAACTACCCGTTGGATTGATGTGATACTCGGTGTCTTTGGTGAGCATGTTCTTCGGGAGAACTTTCTTGATCACCTGATCGATGCAGAATTTCTCGATCTCCGCGTGGCTCGCGCCCTCGGCGTGTTGGGTGGAAATGACGACGTTGACGATCCGGGTCGGCTTGTCATCGACATACTCGACAGCGACCTGTGATTTTGCGTCCGGCCGGAGCCACTTGGCGAGCTTGCCAGCCTTGCGAATGCGGGTGAGTTCGCGTCCGAGGCGATGGGCGAACATGATCGGCGCGGGCATCAGCTCGGGCGTCTCATTGCTGGCATAGCCGAACATGATTCCCTGGTCTCCGGCACCTTGTTCCTTGTGTTTCTTGCCTTCCGCAGCGGCAGCGTCCACGCCTTGCGCGATGTCCGGGGATTGCGGTGTGAGGTAGTTGTTGATGAAAACCTTATCGGCGTGAAAGACGTCATCATCGTTCGTGTAGCCGATGCCTCTGATGGCATCGCGAATGACTTTTTCGATGTTGATCACCGTGCCGATGGGGGTTTGTTTTCCAATTTTTGGAATACTGATCTCGCCGCCGACGACGACCATGTTGCTTTTCACGAATGTCTCGCAAGCCACGCGGCTTTTCGGATCCAGCGTAAGGCAGGCGTCGAGGATGGCGTCGGAGATCGTGTCCGCGACTTTGTCCGGATGGCCTTCGCCAACGGATTCTGAGGAGAAGATGTAGGTGTTCATTGCTGTTTGTTTTTTCGTATCGTCAAATCGTGATGCGTTGATGTATGTTCCCGCCCATGACGTCAACCATCAAATCCCTGAAACTGCTTTCCGACCCCACGCGGCTGCGGCTCCTGTCCCTTTTGGCGCAGGACGCGCTCTCGGTCGCGGAGCTCCAGGAAATCCTCGGCATGGGCCAGAGCCGTATCTCCACCCAGCTTTCCCAGCTCAAGGCCGCCGGTCTCGCCACTGATGAGCGCAGCGGGAAAAACAACGTCTATTCAGCCTCGATGCCGGCCGAACTCACAGCGATCGCCAGCCGGGCGGCAGAGGAGATTCCCGAGATCGCCTCAGACAACACCGCCCTCCGCCACATCCTTTCCAAACGCAAGGACTATGCCCGCGCCTATTTCGACGAACTCGCCGGGCGCTTCGGAAAAGACTACGTTCCCGGCCGTTCCTGGAAAGCCCTGGCCGAAGCCCTCCTGAAAGCCATGAACTACCGCCACGTAGCCGATCTCGGCGCGGGCGAGGGCACCCTTTCCCAGCTCCTCGCCCAGCGTGCGGAGAAAGTCATCGCCATCGATCTCTCGCCGAAAATGGTCGATTACGCCCAGAAACTCGCCGAGAAAAACGGCCTTGCGAACCTGGAATTCCGCATCGGCGATATCGAGGATCCGCCCATCGATGACAGCTCCATCGACCTCGTGATCCTCAGCCAGGCACTCCACCATGCGGAGCATCCGCAGCGTGCCATCGACTCCGCTTACCGCATACTCCGCCCCGGCGGACGCCTCATCGTCCTCGATCTGCTCCAGCACAATTTCTCCGAAGCCCGCGAACTCTACGCCGACCGCTGGCTCGGGTTTTCCGAAAGCCACATAGGCTCCATGTTGGAAAAATCGGGCTTCACCGGCATCGAGACGATCATCGCCGACAAGGAAGAATCGCATCCGAAATTCCAGACCTTGCTCGCCGTCGGCAGCCGCTGACTTCTCCTTTGCCATTTCACCGCTGCTCCCTAGTATTTCCCTTAACATGATCCGCCAAGCGTCCGCACTGGTTCTCGCCATCTTTTCCCTTCTGCCCGCCGCACACAGCGCCGAGAACGGCTCTTCATCGCTCTACCGCTCGGTGCTGCGCATCGAGGTCGCCACGCAGATCCCGGATTATGAGACGCCTTGGAATTCCGGCCGTTTCAGCGGTGGCATCGGCACCGGTTTCCTGATCGGGAAAAACCGCATCCTTACCAACGCCCACGTCGTCTCGAATCAGCAGCGCATCCTCGTCACTGTCCACGGCTCGCCTGAGAAATACCCGGCCAAGGTCGAGTTCATCGCCCACGATTGCGATCTCGCCCTCCTCTCCCTTGAGGATGATTCCGACTTCGCGGACTTTCCCCACTTCACCATCGGCGAGATGCCCCAGCTCGAGTCCCAGGTCACCGTGATCGGTTACCCCGTTGGCGGCGAGCGGCTCTCCGTCACCAAAGGCATCGTCTCTCGCATCGATTTCCAGCCCTACTCCCACAGCCGCGCCGACTCGCACCTCGTCGTGCAGATCGACGCCGCCATCAACCCCGGGAACTCCGGCGGTCCCGTGCTCCAGGGCGGCAAGGTCGTCGGCGTCGCCTTCCAGGGCCTGCGCGCGGCGGACAATACCGGCTACATCATCCCCACTCCCGTCGTGAAACGCTTCCTCAAGGACACCGCGGACGGCTCCTACGACGAATACGCCGAGCTCGGCATCAGCGAATTCCCCCTCCACAACCCCGCCATGCGCAAAGCCCTCGGCATCCCCGCCAACGGCCAGGGCGTGCTCATCACCAACACCGTCCCCACCAGCTCCGTCGATGGCATCCTGAAAAACGGCGACATCCTCATTTCCCTCGATGGCAACCCCGTGGACTCCGACGGACAGGTGCTTGTCGACGGGGAAAAGGTGAACCTCAACGAGATCATCGAGCGGAAATTTTCCGGGGACAAGGTCGCCGTCCGATTCCTGCGGGACGGCTCGTGGAACGACGTGGTTGTCACCCTCAAGCCCCTCCCGCCCTCCCGCATGTATGCCGTGCAGTATGAGAAAAAGCCGCGCTACGTCGTCTTCGCCGGCCTCGTTTTCCAGCCGCTCGACACGAACCTCTTCGCCACCGCCAAATTCAACGATGTCACCGTCCGCCGCCTCTACACCGATTACGTCTCCAAAGGCATCTTCCAGGAGAAAAAGGACATCGTCATGCTCACCCGGATCACCCCCGATCCCGTCACCTCGCAGATCGAGAATTTCACAGGCCTCGCCGTCGACAAGATCAATGGCACCGCCGTCCGCGATCTCGCCCACGCCCACGAGCTGCTCTACGGCGGCACCCCGCCCGAGTTCCACGTCATCGAGCTCCACGGCGCCCAGCGCCCCGTCATCATCCCCTCGGAAAAGGTCGCTGAAGCGAACGCCCGCGTGCAAGCCAACTACGGTATCGCCAAGCTCGCCAACCTAAAGGACTAGGCTCCGCAAGCCCCCTCTTCTTTAGAATTTAAAAATTCAAATTTAGAATTTCAGCGTGCCCCGCGTCGCCATCGCCCTCGGCTCCAATCTCGGCGACCGCGCCGCCCACCTCGCCGCCGCCATCGCCGCCCTGAGGGAAGTCGCCACGCCCGGCGAACCCTTCCTCACCGCCTCACTGCACGACACCGCTCCGCAGGATTGCCCGCCGGATTCCCCCCGCTTCCTCAACACTGTCATCGAGCTCCACTACTCCGGCGGCGACCCCCTGAAATTCCTCCGCGAAACCCAGGCCATCGAGCGCGCCCTCGGCCGCGAACCCAACCCCACCCGCAACGCCCCCCGCGTCATCGACATCGATATCCTCCTCTTCGGCGAAATTTCCCTGAAACACCCCGAACTCCAGCTCCCCCACCCCCGCATCGCCGAACGCCCCTTCGTTCTTCTGCCCCTCCGCGAGATCAGGGAATATCCTCTGCCCGCCGGATCTTGATGCAAAGGATGGACAAATCCCGCCCGATGTCTTGAATCCCACTTCCCGCCGCGAAATGAAATCCAGCAGGCGACAACCCCATCCATCAACCCCATAGATCCATGAAAATCTCCAAGAACAAGTTCACCAACGAAGAAGTGGTCCTCGATTTCCACGAATACGAAGCCTGCGAATTCACCGGATGCCGTTTCGTGATCCTCGGCCACGGCCCCTTCGCCCTTAACCAGTGCGAGATCACCAACTGCGAATTCACCTTCGCCGGCCCGGCCGCCAGCACGCTCCAGACTATGGCCACGATCTACCACATCAACGAGCAGGGCAAAAACCTCATCGAGGGCACCTTCGACCAGATCCGCAACGCGGGCGGCAACAAGCCAGCCTAAGTCCGGCGTGACCGGAAAATCCGAACTCCTCTTCCTTGAATTTTTGAAATTTGAGGATTAGGGGTTTCGCATGACCTACCTTCTCATCGGCGGCAACTCCGGCATCGGCCTCGCCACGGCGGGACTTCTCCAGTCCCAAGGACACGAAATCATCGCCGCCTCCCGCAGCGGCGACCGCCTTGCCGCCCTCGGCATCCCCGTCCAGCCTTTCGATGCCAAGGCTCCGCAGCCCCTCGATCTCCCGGAAACACTCGACGGCCTGATCTATTTTCCCGGCACGATCACCCTCAAGCCCTTCCACCGCCTCACGGCAGAAGATTTTCTCAGCGACTTTCAGGTGAATTGCCTCGGCGCCGTCCACGCCATCCAGCAGGTGCTGCCCGCGCTGAAAAATGCGCCTGCCGCCTCCATCGTGATGTTCTCCACGATCGCCGTCGCGCAGGGCATGGCCTTCCATGCATCCATCGCCGCAGCCAAGGCCGCCGTCGAAGGTTTGACAAAATCCCTCGCCGCCGAGCTAGCCCCGAAGATCCGCGTAAACGTTATCGCCCCCTCCCTCACCGACACGCCCCTCGCCTCCATGCTGTTGGGAAACGAGGCGAAAAAGGAAGCCGCCGCCAAACGCCACCCCCTCCAAACCGTCGGCGATCCCGCGCACATCGCCCGCCTCGCCGCCTTTCTCCTCTCCCCGGAATCCGCCTTCATCACCGGCCAGATCCTGCGTCCCGACGGCGGGCTTTCCTCCGTCAGGACGTTCTGAGGGAGTCGGGACATTCCTGTCCCGATTTCCCCCCGCAGGAACAGGGGGACAGGAATGTCCCTCCTCCTTAGGCCAATATCTTCCCGATGATATGCCCGTGGACATCCGTTAACCGGAAGTCGCGGCCTTGGAAGCGGTGGGTGAGGCGTGTGTGGTCGATGCCTAACAGATGCAGCGCGGTGGCGTTGAGATCGTGGATATGGACGGGATCTTTCACGACGTTGTAGCTGAAGTCATCGGTCTCGCCGAGGACGTGGCCGCGCTTGATGCCCGCGCCGGCCATCCAGATGCTGAAGCAGCGGGGGTGGTGATCGCGTCCGTAGTTGTCGGCGGTGAGTTTCCCCTGGGAAAAAACGGTGCGTCCGAACTCGCCGCCCCAGATGACGAGCGTGTCTTCCAACAAGCCGCGTTCTTTAAGCTCCATGACCAAGGCGGCGGAAGGTTGATCTACATCGTAGCACTGGCTCTTGATACCGCTGGGGAGGTCGTTGTGTTGGTCCCAGCCCCGGTGATAAAGCTGGATGAAACGCACGCCGCGCTCGGCGAGGCGGCGCGCGAGGATGCAGTTCGCGGCGAAGCTGCCGGGCTTCTTCGATTCCGGGCCGTAGGCTTCGAAGACCTTTTCCGGCGCCTGCGAGATGTCGGAAAGCTCCGGCACGCTGGCCTGCATGCGGAAGGCCATCTCGAACTGGTCGATGCGGTTCTGCGTTTCCGGATCCTGATAATCGTTGAGAGTGATGTGGTTGAGCTCGCCGAGATCATCGAGCATGGCGCGGCGGCGGGCGGTGGTGACGCCGGGAGGGTCGCTGAGGAAAAGAACTGGATCCTTGCCGGAGTTGAAGCGCACGCCCTGGTATTTCGCGGGGAGGAAACCGGATCCCCACATCCGCTCGTGGAGCGGCTGTGCGTTGGTTGGTCCGCTGGGACGGGAGACCATGGCCACGAAGGAGGGCAGGTTTTCGTTCATCGTGCCGAGGCCGTAAGAAACCCACGCGCCCAAGGAGGGACGCCCGCCGTTCATGTGGCCGGTCTGCAACAGGGTCATCGCGGGGTCGTGGTTGATCGCCTCGGTGTGCATGGAACGGATCACGCAGATCTCATCGGCGAGCTTCGCGGTGTGCGGCAGCAGTTCACTGAGCCACATGCCGCTCTGGCCGTGCTGGGAAAATTTGTAAACCGAGGGAGCGATCGGCAGCCGACCCTGTCCCGAGGTGAAGCCGGTGAGGCGTTGGTCGCCGCGGACGGAAGCCGGCATATCTTTGTCGAACATCGCGGCAAGACCGGGCTTGTAATCGAAAGTCTCCAACTGCGAAGGCGCACCTGCCTGCGTGAGCCAGATGACGCGTTTCGCCTTCGGCGCGAAATGCGGCAAAGGTGAGCCGCTTGGGGAGCTTG
This sequence comes from Verrucomicrobiaceae bacterium, assembly GCA_027485615.1. Classification (GTDB taxonomy): domain Bacteria; phylum Verrucomicrobiota; class Verrucomicrobiia; order Verrucomicrobiales; family Akkermansiaceae; genus Luteolibacter. The sequence continues at coordinate 7,521 of JAIXQS010000066.1, read as the reverse complement.
CCGCGAAAAGGCGCGGGTTGAGCAGCGATGCGAGGGCGGCGGAGCCGAGGCCGAGGCTGGCCTTTCCGAGAAACTGGCGGCGGGTGACTTGGAGCGGATCGAAGGGGTGCATGTTCGTTACGGTTTGGTTATGGTTTCATCCATGCAGAGGATGGTGCCGGCTACGCTGGCGAGGGCTGCGAGTTCGGCGGGATCGTATTTCGGATCGGCGGGTTTCGTGCCGACGGCTATCAGGGCTTTCGCGGCACCGGGGTCGGCTTTGAAATCGGCGAGGGCGCGTTGGTGGGCGCGGGCGAGGATGGCCGTTTCCGCAGGGCGCGGCGCGCGGGCGAGGACGGCGCGGAACCCGAACGCGAGGCGCTGCGCGGGGTCGGGGGAGTTTTCCATCATCCGCACGGCGAGGAAACGGGCGGCCTCGACGTAGGTGGGATCGTTCATCAGGTTCAGCGCCTGGAGCGGGGTGTTGCTGCGGGGACGCTGGATCGCGCAGACCTCGCGAAACGGTGTGCCGAACGAGAGCATGGCGGGATGTGGCACGGAGCGTTTCCAATACGTGTAGAGGCTGCGGCGGAAAAGGTCTTCGCCGGTGCCGGGAACATAGGAATTTGTGCCCTTGCCCTCGGTGAGCTGCTCGTAGATGCCGGGCGGGTGGTAGGGCTTCACCGAAGGGCCGCCGATCTTGGTGGCGAGCAGACCGCTGGCGGCAAGCGCCTGATCGCGGATGAACTCGCCCATCAGCCGGTTGCGTCCGCTGCGAGCAAGCAGTCGGTTTTCAGGATCTTTCTCCACCAGTTCCGGCGTGAAGGCCGCGCCCTGGCGGTAGGTGGCGCTTGTGACCATCGTTTTCATGCGGCGTTTCACGTCCCAGCCGTTTCCGGAAAAATCCGTGGCCAGCCAATCGAGCAGCTCGGGATGCGTCGGCCACTCCCCCTGCGAGCCGAAGTCCTCGCTCGTTTTCACGAGGCCGTATCCGAAAACCTGCTGCCAGAAACGGTTCACCGTCACCCGCGCGGTGAGCGGGTTTTCCGGGGAAACGAGCCACTTCGCGAGGCCGAGGCGGTTCCGAGGAAGATCGGCGGCCATCGGAGGCAGCACGGCGGGCGTGGCGGGCTCGACCTTTTCGGCGGGCTGGTTGAACGCACCGCGCGTGAGGACGAAGGTAGGCCTTGGCTGCGGCATCTCCGCCATGATGAGCGTGGTGGGGATGGTTTGTTCCAACTGTTGGATCTTTCTCTTCAGTGCCGCGATCTGATCCGTTGCTGGCGGGTTCGTCGCCGCGGTAGACGGGGCATCGGTGATCGCCAAGCGGAAACGTCCAAGCTGATGGCTCACATTGGGCGAATGGAAGCCGAGGGTGAGGGTCACTGTGGCACCCGGCGCTACAGCGATTGGGGCATCCAGGGCGAACACCGCCGCGTGCGGCTTGCCGAGTTCGGGTTGGATTGCCCAGCCGCTGCTTTCATCGGCATCGATGGCATGGGCGACCGGAAATTGTTCCTGACTGAAAGTGGCGGCAGCGGTTTTGAAATCCACCGATCGAACGGCCGCCGCCGGTGCGTTCACGGCAATACGGACATCCGTCATCACGAAATTGCCGTTCACGGCGCGTCCAGGGCCACGCGCGGGCAACGAATCGTCGGGCAGAGCCTCCACCCGGATCGCGGAGATGGTTTTCAAGGCGACCGGGGCGGTGAGAGTGTATGTCTCCTTGGCCGGATTTTCGCCGCTGGCAAGGACGGCTCCATCCGGCTGGATCGTCAACTTTGCACCGCTGGCCGACTGAAGTGCCTTTGGGGCGAGAGTTGTCCAGGCAACCGTCGACGCCGCCTGATTTGCGACTGGATTTTCGAGCTGCAATATCTCCGCGCGGAGCTTCGCGATCTCCGCATCGATGGCCGGTGCGGGCAGCCTGAGTTGCGGGGGGCTGTTCACCCGGATCGACGCGTTGTAATTGCCCGCGCCGAGCTCCGGGACGTTGTTGAAAAACGCCTTCATCGAGTAGAAATCGCGCGCCGTGAAGGGGTCGTATTTGTGGTCGTGGCAGCGGCAGCAGTTGAGAGTCTGCGCGAGCCAGACGGCAACTGTGGTTTCGGCACGGTCGGAGGCGTATTCGTTGAGGAACTCTTCGGGGTCGATCGCGCCCTCTTCGTTCAGCATGGTGTTTCGGTTGAAGCCGGTCGCAATGATCTGATCGATCGTCGGGTTTGGCAACAGGTCGCCTGCGAGTTGTTCGATGGTGAACTGGTCGAATGGCAGGTTGCGGTTGAACGCGCCGATCACCCAGTCACGCCACGCCCAGATCTCGCGGTCGCGGTCCACTTGGAATCCGTTCGTGTCCGAGTAGCGCGCGGCATCCAGCCAATCCACCGCCATCCGCTCGCCGTAGTGCGGCGAGGCCAGCAGGCGATCCACGACGTTTTCGTAGGCGTCCGGCGAGGTGTCGGCGAGAAAGGCGTCGATCTCCGGCAGGGTCGGCGGCAGGCCGGTGAGGTCGAGCGTGACCCGGCGGATCAACGCTTCCTTGCCTGCCTCGGGCGAGGGCTTGAGGCCTTTTTCCTCCAAATGGGCGAGAACGAACTGGTCGGTGGGATTGCGCGGCCAATCCGCCTGTTTCACCGCCGGGATCGCGGCGGCGGGCGGCACGTAAGACCAATGCTTTTCATAGGGCGCGCCCTGCTCGATCCATCGCCGAAGTTTTTCCTTCTGCTCTTTCGTGATCTTTTTATGCGTTTCCGGAGGCGGCATCACCTCGTCCGCGTCGGTGCTGTGAATGCGCCTCCATAGCTCTGACTTTTCCACGTCGCCGGGCATGATGGCGATCACACCGTCGTTGTCGGCGGTCGCCCCTTCAAACGTATCGAGCCGCAGATCCGCCTCGCGGGTATTGGGATCGAAGCCGTGGCAGGCGTAGCAGTTGTCGGAAAGGATGGGCCGGATCTCGCGGTTGAAGCTGACCGTTTCCGCCGACGCGGAGCAGAAGACCATGCCCGCGAAAAGCAGCAGGCAGCGGGAAATAAAAATTCTTGGTGACATCTTGTTTTCGGGTCAGCCAGAAATAACTCGCTGTACCTCAATCTTTATCAGGTCTTCACTCCGATCCAGCCGAATTTTTTGGCTCTCAGCACGCTTGTAAAGACCCCGTTCCGCCCGAACACTGTCGCCATGCAGTTTGTCGGAATCGAAATCGCGCCCGGCGGCACCCATGGTGTCGTGCTCGATCTCGATGCGGCGAGGGTGGTCGCGGAGGCTTATGTCCCGCACTCATGGATCGACGGGCTGCCGCCGGGTTACCGCGAGCAGGAGCCGACGCGCTGGATCGAGGCGGCGGACCGGGTGATACGCGATTGCCTGAGCCAGCCGGGGGTGGACAGGAAACAGGTGGCCGCGTTCGGCGTGGCCGGGCCGAGCCGGGGGCTGGTGGCGCTTGATGCGCAGAACCGCGTCGTGCGTCCCACGAAACTGGCGGGCGATGTTTCCGCACAGCGGCAGGCCGAGGAAATCGCGCGGGCGTTCGGCGGCTCGCCGGGGCTGCTGGAACTGATCGGGCAATCCCCGGCGATGGATTCCGCCGCAGCCGAGTGCCTCTGGCTGAAACAGCACGAGCCCTACCATTTCCATCGCACGACCACCTTGCTCACGATCCAGGATTTCATCGCCTACTGGCTCACCGGCGAGCGGGCAACGGAACCCGGCAGCGCCTCCGGCACAGGGCTTTTCGATATCCGCAACCGCCGCTGGTCGGACGAAATCATCCGTTTCATCGATCCCTCCCTCGGCCAGCTCCTGCCACCCATCGGCGCCTCTGACCAGCCGCGCGGCCTTCTCCGCGCGGCGCTGGCTAAGGATTGGGGCGTTTCCGAACTCACGCAGGTCGGCGCGGGCAGCTCCGCGCCGCAGCTTTCCGCGCTCTCCGCGGGTTGTGTGGCGGGCGGGACTGTCGCCCTGGAACTCGGGGCGAACGGCACCGTGCTCGGCGTCGGCGCGAAACCAGTGATCGACCTGCGGGACGAGATTTTCCCGCTCTGCAGCGCCACCGGATCATGGCTCGGCATGGCCAGCAGCCCGAACACCTCGCTCGCACCCGAGGTATTGAAACGGCACTACGGCTGGTCGGCGGGGGATTATGAAATGATGGTCGCGAGCATCGCGCCGGGAGCGGACGGCTTGCTCATGCTGCCCTACTTCGCGGCGGAAAAAATCCCGCGCCTGATCGATGGCTGCGGGGTGCTGCACGGCATCACGCCCTCGAATTTCACTCCCGCCCACCTCGCCCGCTCGGTGGCGGAAGGCGTGGCGCTGGGACTCAGCTACGCCATGAGCCGCCTCAGGGACATCGGCTTCGAGCCCGCGGAAATCCGGCTTTTCGGGACAGGCTCCGGCAGCATGGTCATGCGCCAACTCCTTGCCGATGCGCTCGGGACGGCCGTGGTTCCCGTCTCCTCCAAACACGGAGCAGCCGTCGGTGCGGCCATGCAGGCCGCCGTCTCCTTTTTCCGGCAATGCGGCGAGTCGCTCGGCTTCGAGGAAATCGGCAGCTATCTCGTGGTCGGCGACCAGGCGGGGCGCTGCGAGCCGGATCCGGCGAACCGCGAACTTTACCAGGATCTGATGGCGCGCCAGCAATACCTGGTCGACACCCTTCACCCGGCTGGATTCCTCTGAAAGATGGCCCGAACCCAAAGCACGGAAATCCGCGCCAGCCGCGGCTCACGCTTGGCGGGTTATGCCGCAGGGTATGTGATGAAATTGTGGGGACTCACCCTCCGCTACGAAATCAACGGAAAACCCGGCGTCAGCGCGCCTGAAATTGCACCCGCGCCGGTGATTTTCGCGCTCTGGCACAACCGTATTTTCACCATGCCGCCGATCTGGCGCGGGACAGGCGGGAAAGGCCGCAAATCCGTAGTCCTCACCAGCGCCAGCAGGGACGGCACCACCCTCGCCACCGCCATGTCAATGTTCGGCCTCGGCGCGATACGCGGCTCTTCCTCACGCCGCGCGGTCTCCGCCCTGATCGGGATGAAAAAGGCGTTGCGCGAGGGCTTCGATGTCTGCGTCACGCCCGACGGTCCGAAAGGCCCGCGCTACGAGGTGCAGCCCGGCGTCATCAAGATCGCGCAGGCGACGGGTGCGGAAATCATCCCCATTCACATCCGCTATGGCTCGGCCTGGCGACTGAAAACCTGGGATCTTTTTGTCATCCCCAAGCCCTTCAGCCGCGTTTCCATCGTCTTCGACAAGCCCCACCGCATCCCGCCGGATCTCGATAACGACGGCTTCGAAGCTACCCGCATTGCCCTGGAAAATTGCTTGGTAGATGGCTGCGACGACCTCTGACACCCCAAACTTCAACGGCGTCCGCATTTGCAAATCCCAAAAAAGACGGGCAAAAATGGTTAATTTTTAAAAATAGTAAGTAAGTCTTAAATTTTTTATTGCCAACTGAATGCAAATGGGAAGAATGACGATCCATGAAGATGAAAACTTGCCTCGCCTCTCTGGTTGTCGTTTTCGCCACCTCCGGCCCGCTGATGTCCGCCACCGAAACGGAGCGCCTGCGGGCGCTGTGCGAGGAGCAGGAAATGCAGATCCGCCAGCTTGAGGAAAAGATCGCCCGGCTCACCGACACGCCGCCGCCCTCCCGCCCCGCGCCTGCCGCGCCTGCTGCTCCTGCCGGGGCCGGGGCCGGGGCCGGTGATTTCCAACCCGTTTCATCGGAAGCTAACTATACGGTGAAATCCGGCGACAGCATCGAGCGCATCGCCCGCAAAAACGGCATGACCCCCTCCTCGCTGGCGAAACTCAACGGACTGAAAGCGGATTCCCTCATCCATCCCGGCCAAAAACTCAAGGTTCCCGGCGAGACCGCCGTGGCCGGACATGAGTCTGCGCCCGCACCCGCGGAGGAATCCCGGATGCACACCGTCGCCTCCGGCGAAACCTTCTATAAGATCGCCATGAAATACGGCGTCACCGTCGATGAACTCGTCGCCGCGAACCCGAACGTGAATCACAAGGCGCTCCAGGTCGGCCAGAAGATCAAGGTGGATCGCGTCGCCAAGAGCATCGTGAAAGCCCCGGCTCCGGCCCCTGCGCTCGCGTCCGACGCCCCGATCTCCATTTTGAACGACCCTGCACCTGTTGGGAAGCCCCGCGCTTCGGATCGCCCGGTTCGGATTGAGAAAGAAATCACCTACGGCGAGTTCGCCGCGAAGCACGGCACCACCACCCGCCGCCTTGACGAACTCAACGGCCTCGAACTCGATCCCTCCACTGTCCTCGCCCAAGGCTCCGAGCTGTACATACCCGCCCAGCCATAAGCGCATAGCCCGGCAGTCCCTTGGGTAGCCACCATAAAATCCACCGGCAGCCTTCGTGCCGGTGGATTTTTCGCGTCTCCCGGATGCAAACACGGCGCGGAATCCCGGCCAGATGCACTTCAGGGCATGCGATAAGCTTGCGCCGGGTTTGCAATTTAAGGCAGAGACCTATTGTTTCTCCCCACCGATGAAAGCCTCCACCCTGTTCCTTTTTGTTTTCGGCCTCGTGATCGCGGGGATCGGCGTGCTGTTCACGGCGCTGATGTGGGACAGCTACCAGCGGGCGAGCGCCATGCATGCGTGGCCGCAGGAAGAGGCGGTGATCCTTTCCTCGGAGATCGAGGAGCGGAAGCACGACGAATACTCGGCGAAGGAATACCGCGTGAAGCTGCTCTACGGATACGAGTGGAAGGGCGAGGCGAAAACCGGTGAGCTGATCGTCGCGCGGGGAAATCCCTGGGCGAAGGAGCGGGCGCGGTCGGAGAGGCAACTCGAAATGTTTCCCGAGGGAATGAAGACAATGGCCTTCGTGAATCCGGCGGAACCGGGTTTCGCGGTGCTGAAGCCGGACACGAAGGCGGCGGGCTACTCGATCTGGTTCCCGCTGCTGTTCGTGGTCGGCGGGCTTGGAATCACGGTGCGCGCCATCGTCAGGCCAGCACGCCCTTGACGACCTTTGTTCCCAGTTTCGTGATGTTGGTGAGCCGCTGGTTCACGCCTTGGAACGGGTAGCTGAGCTTCTCGTGATCGAAGCCGAGGAGGTGGAGCATGGTGGCGTGGAGGTCGTGGACGGAGACCTTGTCCTTGATCGACTCGTAGCCGATGGGATCGGTCTCGCCGTAGGAGGTGCCGGCTTTCACCCCGCCGCCGGCCATCCAGATGGTGAACGCGCCGGGGTTGTGGTCGCGGCCGACGAAGCGGTTGTCGCCGCCGCCGCGGTTTTCCTGCATGGGCGTGCGTCCGAACTCGCCGCCCCAGACGACGAGGGTTTCCTCAAGGAGGCCGCGGCGTTTCAGATCTTGTAACAAGGCGGTGATGGGTCGGTCGATGCGGGTGCAGAGATTCGTGAAACCTTCCTGGAGCGAGGTGTTCACGTCGGTGCCGTGGGAGTCCCAGCCCCAGTCGAAGAGCTGGATGAATTTCACGCCGCGCTCGGCGAGGCGGCGGGCGAGGAGGCAGTTGTTGGCGAAGGATTCCTTGC
>JAIXQS010000178.1 GCA_027485615.1 Verrucomicrobiaceae bacterium | reverse complement strand
GGGCAGGCAGGATGTCGTCCCTCAACGTGAGGCCAGGGTGGGGGGGATTGAACATCGAACTCATGGTGTCCTCAGTGGTAATCCTGGTAGTCCACCAGGATGGCATCGCCGTTTTCAAAAGCAAAAGTCAGACGCCAGTTACCGTTGATGCTGACTGACCAGTGGCCGGACAGGCCGCCTTTGAGGGGATGCCAGTCCCACCCAGGACGGTTCATGTCTTCGGGCCTTGTGGCGGCGTCTAGCGCGGACAGTTGCCGAGCCAGGCGCGGGGCATGAGCCGCTTGAATCCCGGCGCGTGAGCCGGATTTGAAGAAGCGCTCAACGCCTTTGTGCCTGAAGCTTCGGATCATGCGCCAATTGTAGCGTGTGGCGCTACGCGCAGCAAGGATCGTGCTTCTTCATGTTCAGTTCGAATCCCCGACGCCACCAAGATGTAGGGGACTGAAAACTGAGCAAGTTAGTGCTGTGATGGCTGCTGGGCCGCCAAGTTGCTTTCTGCAACTTTCCCTAGCTTCACACCGGCTCTCGCAAGGCGTTGATCTGATTGAGATTTTCAGATCCGCGGCGTACCAAGCCGATCAGGGAAGCCTCTACTCATCGGGTCACCGACCTCGCAGAGACTGCAACTTTCTCTGGACCTCCTGACTGAGCAAGTTTGAAAAAGGTGAGACAGAACAAGCACTTGGCGATCGCCGCGATGTGCTGATGATCCGTACCGAGGTCCGAAAAGTCAGGAGCTCTGGGTCTGATCGAACTTCACGTGTGGCCTCATCAGCCTCATTCGGCCCACACCTGCCATCTGGATGGCAACGATACCCACGGTTCTCGTTTGGCATCGGAGACGGCGTATGTCGGCTCCGGTAGGCCCTCGCCATCGAAACATCCGCCCGCAATCCCAATCTTGTCTGGCAGCGAGGACACGAACCAGAACAGCGTCGTGCCGCAGTGTGGGCAGAAATGACGCTCCTGATCGTGATTTTGCGCGGCGTGGTGGAAGGCATAGACCTTCGTGTCGCCTTCTTGCCGAACGACGGCGTCCTTGGCGAAGTAGGCCGAGATTCCGAAGGCACTTCCTGTACGGCGCTTGCAGTTGGTGCAGTGGCAGACACCGAGCATGAGGGGGCCCGTGTTTACCGTGATCGATGAGCTGCCGCAGGCACAGGCTGCTGTCATGGGAATTTACTCCGTCAAACGGTGGTCGCAGTCAGCTTGACGCCAAGAGCCTTGCAGACTTTCTGGATCGTGTCGAAGCGAGGGTGGGCCTCGGGTCGGAGAGCTTTGTACAGCGCTTCCCGGGTCAGACCAGCCGACTGCGCCACTTGTGTCATCCCCCGCGCACGAGCGACATCTCCGAGGGCTGCAGCAAGCAGCCCTGGGTCCCCATCTTCGATAGCCAGGCGGATGTAGTCGGCGATGGCCTCGTCGTCGTCCAGGTACTTGGACGGATCGAACTCGGCCAACTCGGACAATTTGATCTTCTTGGTCATTTGACTAGTCCTCGATGGTCTCGGCCAGAGCAATGGCCTTCTCGATATCCCGTGCCTGCGTTCCCTTTGTTCCGCCCCCGAGCATCACGATTAGGACGTCGCCGCGACGCGCGTAGTACATCCGCCATCCGGGACCGAAGAACTCGCGCATCTCGTAGACCCCCTGGGCGACCGGCTTGACATCGCCAAGCTGCCCGAGGCTCGCCTTGCGAAGTCGCAGAACCAGACGGCGTCGGGTCTGCGCATCACGCAGCCCTTCCAGCCATCGATCGAACGACTCTGTGAGGACGACTTTGTACACCCGTTGAGTGTAATCGAATGTTCACGTAATCGCACATGCGGTCACATCAAGGTCGCGTCGATCGCAGAGCGGTATGCCACGCTCGAGCGCGTGTCTCCTGGGGAGCCCATGGTCACGTCGCTCGCGCGAATCGGTCACCCCCTTCGCATCTCAAGCCGTACCAAGCCGAAGGGCTTCATTCGTGCGGCAGAGGGCCTCGGCACGAGGGAAACCAGCCCTGGAAGTGGGTAGACCCCGGGGCGGGAGTTCGAAACCGGACTCTGACCCGAGACGGAAATCCTCCTGACCGGAGGCTGTTTGCAACCCCATCATTCCTGCCCCGCCAATAAAAAACCTTCGAGCCTGCTCAGCGCAGCGGGCTAGGAAGGCGCTCAGAGCTCCGCATTAGGCGGGGCTTTTCGCTCCGCCGCCATTCGCCGGATCTCGATGACCGCGCGCTCGAGCGTGGCGTCGTTGCCCGCAAGCGGCGCAACCTCGATGTGGGGCCGCACAGGACCGAGGTCGGACGGGCAAGGTGTTCGTGGATCTCCAGAATGATGTGGTGGCCGGCGACGTGGTCCTGGCTGCGCAGGAGAACTACCGTTCGGTGGAGCATCTCAAGCGCTACACGACTGTTGGGATGGCAACCGATCAGGGTAAGACCAGCAATGTGAATGCCATCGTGTTGATGGGTGGGCAGACACAGCGCAGGCCTTCCGAAGTCGGCACTACCAAGTTTCGGCCACCGTTCAGGCCAGTAACGATCAACGCCTTGGCCGCAGGCCGCAGCGGAGAGCGCATCAAGCCCCTAAGGCGAATGCCGGGGCATGAATGGCACGTTGCCCGAGGCGCGCTATTGGAGGAATTCGGTGGCTGGCTGCGTCCTGCGGCCTACCCTCGCGCGGGCGAGAGCCTCGAGGAGGCCGCACAGCGTGAGGCCTTGCAAGTGCGTCGAATGGTTGGAATCTTCGAGGGCTCGCCCCTGGGCAAGATCGAAGTGTTCGGCCCAGATGCAGCGGAATTCCTGGACCTTATGTACGTGGGCACGATGTCGACACTGCCGGTCGGCGGCGCTCGCTATGGCATCCTGCTCAATGAAAACGGGGTCATCATCGACGATGGCATCGTGACCCGCCTTGATCACCACCATTTTTGGGTGAACACCACCTCCGGCGGCGCTGAGCGAGTGGCACTGGCTTTCGAGGAGTGGCTGCAGTGCGAGTATGTGAACCATCGCGTACTGGTCACCAACGTCACCTCCGCTTGGGGAAACGTGACGATCAGCGGTACCAAGGCCTGGGCCCTGCTGGAAGCCGTTGGATTTGATGCGGCGCTGGCCCCTGGCGCCATGAAGCACATGACCATGCTTCAGATTCAGAATCGGGGAAGCCGCTTGCGCGTTCTGAGGGCAAGCTTCAACGGCGAACTGGGCTATGAGGTCAATCTGCCGGCATCGCGCACCGTCGAACTGATGGATCTCCTGTGGCACGCTGGGCAGGACTTGGGCGTGGTTCCGTACGGCATCGATGCGTTGATGGTGATGCGTACCGAAAAGGGTTACCTGCATGTGGGCGGTGACACTGATGGCACCACGCTGCCCGGTGATGTCGGCATGGATCGTGGCATCGATCGTAAGACGGCGAACTTCGTTGGACGCCGTTCACTGACGCGGCCGGCAGCACGAGATCCCGATCGCATGCAGTTGGTGGGACTGTTACCGGTTGAGCGCCAAACGTGTCTACCCGTCGGTGCCCATGTGCTCAGGTCGCCGCCACCTGGGCCCATAGAGGGCTATGTGACCTCCAGCTTTTACAGCCCGACTCTCGGACACGCGGTGGCCTTGGCGATGCTGGCCCGTGGTCGCGTGCGGCTGGGAGAACGCATCACGGTCTTTCACCTGGGCAAGCCGTTCCTAGCCGAGGTCGTCGCGACGCCCTTTCTGGATCCGAAAGGAGAGCGTCTCCATGTCGTCGCCTGAGGGGGAGGTTATGCCGCTCGATGTGGCTACGGTCGAGATTCGGCGAATCGAGCCACTCTTCGTCCTTGCCATCCGGCACCTGCCCGATGCGGCCGACGAGGTGGAAGCCGCCCTTCGCTCTACCGGACTGCCAGGCTTGCCTTGGCCGGGGCAGGTCTTGGGTCGGGATCCGTGGATTCTTTGGCGCAGTCTGAGCGAACTGATGCTTCTGGCCACCACAAGAACGGGGCCAAATGCCTTGACCGATGCAATTGGGAATGGCTTGCTGGCCTGCGCCGTCGAGCAATCTGATGGTTTGATCGGTTTCGAGTTGCGGGGCGCTCAGGTCGATGAGATGCTGCGACGCCTGGTCGATCATCGATCCGTGCCTGGCTCGGTAGGTTCCGCGGCGCGTGTCCGACTGGCAGATATCGCTGTGGTGCTGCTACGAGTCGGAATGGATAAGGTTTGGTTGCTGGCCGACCGTGGGTATGAGCACTACCTGCGGGCCTGGTTCAACTACCTGGCGACCATCTCGTGCGATCGGTAGAGCGCTTGTTGGGAGGTCAGGATGGACGACGGTATAGAGCCTGCGATCGATGCATTCTCAAACGCCGGGAAAGGTCTCAAACGGCCGCCAAACCCTTAAGCAGCATCCGGGTGGTCATTTCCGCCACTTCTTCCTGTGACATCGGTCCCTTGGGATCAAACCAGGTGTAAGTCCAATTGACGCTGCCACTTGCAATCAGCGTAAGAACCATGGCGTGGTGGCGCCGGTTCGAAATGCCGGGGTTGAGCTCCAAGATGATGCCGCGCAGCAACATTACCCACTGCCGCTCCAGGGCGCGAATCGGTTTTTGCTCCTCGGCGGGCAACAGCGACATTTCCGCAAACAGCATTGGGTAGTTGATGCGGTATTCGTCGTAGATCCGCATGCACTCCAGCACGAAGGCTTGTAGCTTCTTCTGTGGGGCTTCGACAGCCCCTACGGCTTCGCTCACGCGCGCGATCACGAGTTCCAAGAAATCCGTGATTAGGGTTGTCAATACCGCTTCCTTGTTCGGGAAGTAGTGGTAGATCCAGGCCTTGGACGAGGCCTTGCAGGCCTTCGCAATCTGAGCGATTGAGGTCTTGTGGAATCCTTGACGAGCGAAGAGCGTCGCTGCCTGATCCAAGATGATCTGGCGCTTATCGTCGTGGTCTTTTGCTCGCACGCCCACCATCGCAAGCCTCCGGAGTGAGTATTCATTATCGCAAAAGTATTGAACGGTCGTTCGATTCTTGCCCCGTCAAGACTCCTTCGATGACGGGAGGAGGGGGCATCGTTCGTTGAGAAGGGGATGGTGCTTCAGCCCTCAGAGGCCTCGTCGCCTGTCCGCTTCCTTCATCAGGGTGAGGTTGGGTGGGTTGAGGCCGATTTTCCACCGGTCAACGCGCTGTCTCATGCGGTGAGGCAGGGCCTTCTGCATGGCTTGAACGCGGCAATTTCGGATCCCAGAGTCAAGGCGATCGCTTTGACGGCAAAGGGCAGGACCTTTTTTGCCGGCGCAGATATCGGAGAACTGGATCACGGAGTGCGCCCACCCGGCCTCATGGAACTCATCCAGTCCTGTGACGAGACGACGAAGCCGGTTCTAGGTGCACTGTTTGGAACGGTTTATGGCGGCGGACTGGTCGTCGCCTACGCATGCGACTGGCGTTTGGCTGCGGGTGACACACGATTTGCCCTTCCGGAACTGGGATTGGGTTTATTGCCCACTTTTGGTGCCACCCAGTGGCTGACGCGCTGGCTGGGTGTGGAGTCCACGCTCTCCTTGGTCATCGATGGTGATGTTTGGGACGCGCATAGGGCGCTGGAGTCTGGGTTCGTAGATCGAATCGTCGAGCAAGCGCAGTTGCTCGATGCAACTACAAGCCTAGCGCTGACGAGCGTCAACAAGCGACGCATTAGCGACCCCCGGCATTGGCGTCTTGAAGATGAGAGCCATGTCGCGCAGGCATTCGATCGTCGCCGCGATCGCTTTGCCGAATCGGCCCCAGACTTTGAGGCAGCCTGGGCTACGCTCGAATTGATGCAATCCGGCCTGAAACTGCCAATTGATCAAGCCCTGGAACGGGAACGCCAGTTGTTCGACTACCTGCTGCGCTCTGTTCAATCGAAGCGACTGAGGACCCTCTTTTTTGCCGACAGAAGGCTGCGCCGGGCGAGGGGAGATGTGGACAGCCTGGCCCGGGAGATCCAGCGTATCGGGCCAAATGACATCGCTGCGCTGTGCGCTTTGGCACGTGAAGCAGTCAACGAAGGGCTGATGCCTGATGTTGGCGCCTTCGATGCCTTGGTGGTGCAGGTGTTGAAGCTTGCTCGACACCGTCCGAGTCCCATTGCTGCACTGCTGACCGAGGTTACATGAACTTCGATTTTTCCGATGACATCAAGGCCATGACGGCCGAGGTGCGAAGAGCCCTGGAGCGCTCCTGCAACATGGCGGAAGTCCGTCGCTGTCTAGAGGACGGTATGTTCCACCCCGGTGGTCTCATCAGTAAGCCAGCGTGGGGCGTACTCGCTGAGATGGGCGTGACTGGCGCCCGTATACCCGAGCAATGGGGCGGTTCGGGCCTGGGTATGTTGGAGTTGGCCGCCTGCGCCGAGGAAATCGGACGCGTCTGCGCACCAGTGCCGTCTTTGCCTAGCGTATATCTGGCCACCGAAGCCCTGCTGCACAGCGGTACCGATTCGCAGCGTGAGCGGTGGCTGCCGCAATTGGCGCGAGGTGAAGCAGTCGGTTCGATGTGCTTCGCGCCGATTGATGCCGACGGTGAGCGCCTGACCGCCCGATATGCGGCTGTTCCCGCAGGAGCGGTTGCGGACTTCCTAGTCGTGATGTCGGCTGATGACTGCGCGGTTCTGATCGACCTACATCAGGATGGCGTGTCTCGGCATCCGCTTCGCGTTCTGGATCCGGGGTCTCCTATGGCGGAGTTGGCTCTCAACGCTGTTCGCTCGGAGCCAATGAACTGCCCGGCAGGGTCATACCAAGGCATTCGAAACCGGGCTGCGGTGCTACTGGCGTTCGAGCAACTCGGCGGCGCCTCGCGGGCTTTGGACATCGCACGCGACTACACCTTGCAGCGCAAGACCTTTGGACGAACCGTGGCGTCGTACCAGGCCGTCAAACACCTCATGGCCGATGTTTGGGTGAAGAACGAAATCGCCCGCGGACATGCTTATCACGGTGCATGGGCCTCGCAAACCAATGACCCGGCGCTCCCTCTGGCCGCGGCGTGCGCGCGTGTCTCGGCCTCAGAAGCTTTTGAGTTTGCGGCCCGGGAGGCGCTACAACTGCATGGCGGAATTGGCTTCACCTGGGAAGCCGATATTCATCCGTTCTACAAGCGTTCGCGTTCCACAGCACTTTCCCTTGGCTCATCACGGGAATGGAAGCGGCGGATCGCCCAATTGCTTCACCGTCAGCACATGACCATTGCTCATGAACTTTGAAGACAGTCCGCAAGAGGCTCAGTTTCGGGCCACAGTGCGCGAATGGTTGGCCGCCAATGCTGAACCGAAGCGCCATCCGCGCGACTTCGTCGGGGATGGATTGCCTGCCGATCAACGGCTGGCGGCAGCTCGTGTTTGGCAAGCCAAGAAGGCGGCCGCCGGATATGCCGCTGTGACCTGGCCGCGTGAATTCGGGGGGCTCGGCGGTACTCCTATCCAGCATCTGATCTACCTGCAGGAGGAGTCGAAGTGGCGCTCGACCTTCGGATACTTCGAGATTGGAATAGGCATGTGCCTGCCGACCCTCATGGCCTATGGCAACCAGCACCATAAGGACCGCTATGTGAGGACTGCCCTCTACGGCGAGGAAATCTGGTGTCAGCTCTTCAGTGAGCCCGCAGCGGGCTCCGATCTGGCCGGCATCCGGATGCGCGCTCGTCGAGAACGTGAGCAAGAGGGCAGCGATTGGATGGTGGACGGACAAAAGGTCTGGACCACCGGCGCTCAGTTCTCGGACTTTGGGCTGTTGCTGACCCGTACGGATCCAACGGTGCCCAAGCACGCCGGATTGACCATGTTCTTCGTCGACATGAAGAGTGCGGGTATTGAGGTGAGGCCGATTCGCCAGATGGCGGGCGAGAGCGAGTTCAACGAGGTGTTCTTCACTGGCGTTCGCATTCCAGATGAACAGCGCCTGGGTCCGGTCGGAGGCGGTTGGAAGGTAGCCCTGACCACGCTGATGTTCGAACGGTTGACAGTTGGGACCGAGCTGGGATTGCTGACCGCGCAGTCTATGCTCAGCCTACTGGCGGACAGAGGTGACCTCTCGGATCCGGCCGTTGCCGAGTCTATGGCCGACGCGTGGATCGTGGACGAGGGTCTGCGACTGCATCAATGCAGAACCCTCACCGCTCTGAGCAAGGGCAGCACACCGGGACCCGAGCAGTCCATCGGAAAACTGCTCAAGGCCAGGCAAGCACAGCGGATGTCCACCTTTCTGATGGATCTGGCGGGTCAGGGTTCGCTTGTGGTGGATGAGGAGACTGACTCGCTTTGGTCGTCGGTCCAGCGTACTTGGAATTGGAGCGCCGCGCTTCGGATTGCGGGCGGAACCGATCAGATTCTGCGCAACATCATCGCAGAGCGTGTGCTGGGTCTCCCAGAAGAGATACGCGTCGACAAAGGCATTCCTTTCAATCAGGTGACGAAATGAGAATCTTCTTGAGTGCAGACATTGAGGGCGTGGCGGGTATCGCCCACTTGCCAAGTACTGGGCCTGGTCGATTCGACTACGAGTCGGGCCGACGCTGGATGACACAGGAAGTGGCGGCGGCCTGCAGGGCGGCCATTGAGGCCGGGGCGCAGGAGATCATCATCACGGATGGTCATGGAACTGCACACAACCTTTTGTTCGATGAGTTGCCCGACTGCGCTCGATTGGTCCGCTCCTGGCCTCGAGCATTGGTGCAGATGGAGGGTATACAAGACGGAACCTATGACGCGGCTATCTTCATTGGTCACCACTCGAACGCCACTTCCAGGGGGGGTATCCTCTCGCATACGTTCGTCGGAGCCTTCCGGGATGTCCGGCTCAACGGCGTTTCTCATTCTGAGACCACACTCAACGCACTATTGGCCGCGCATTTCAAGGTCCCGCTGGTGTTTACCTCGGGTGACGATGCTTACATCGAGCATTGCCGACAGTACTTCCCGCAAACCGAGATGGTGGTGACCAAGAAGGCTCTGGGTTTGACCGCCATCGATTCGCTCAAGCCTGCCGTTGCCCAGCGATTGATTGCTGAAGGGGTGGCCAAGGGGCTGGCCAAGCGCCACGAAATCAAGCCACTGTCGCTGCCCTCGAATTTCGAGTTGGAGATCGACTTCACCGATCGCAGTCAACCGGAGATGTGGGAGTGGTTGCCCTGGTGCGAACGAACCGGCTCCCACACCATCCGCTGGATCCTGAGCGACATGGTGGAGGTCATGCGGGTCATCGGCTTTTCCTCCTTCTATCAAAGTCACGGAATTCCCCGCTACGGGGAAGGCAAGCCCTAGCGGAAACGTGCTGGCGAAAGCATGTCGACAGTCGCTGCCATGGGCTCGGGCCAGGCCTTGCCGGTAATGAGGCTCTCGCAGGCCATCGACATCGCCGGCGAGGTCTGCAGGCCGTAGCCGCCTTGGCCGGCAAGCCAGAAAAATCCAGGGTGAGCCGGATCGAAGCCGGCCACCGGGGTTCGGTCTGCGGAGAAGGTTCGCAGGCCCGCCCACTTGTGCTTGACCTGCCGCACCTGCAGGGTGGTCACCTCTTCCACGCGCCAGGCCGCCAGCGCGACGTCGTATTCGTCCGGTTGGGCATCGCAGGGCGGTGAGGCTGTTTCATCAGCTGGGGAAGCCAGCAACTGCCCCGTCTCGGGCAGGAAATAGAACTCGTCGGCTAGCGACCGTACGAGCGGCCAGCCGTGGACGCTCACACCCGGGGGAGGGTCGAAGCAGATGATGGTGCGCCGCAGCGGTTTCAGCCCTAGCGGCTCGACGCCCGCAAGGCGGGCCATCTCATCGCACCACGCACCGGCTGCGTTGACCAACACTGGTGCGCTGAAGTCGCCCTGGGAAGTTCGGGTGTGCCAGCGCCCGCCGGCGTGATGGATAGCCAGTACCTCGGCACTGGTGACGAGCGTGCCGCCCCGTTCCTTGAGACCGCGCAGGTAACCCATCATCAGACCGTGTCCGTCCAGTCTTGCGGCAGCTGGATCGATCAATGCGCGCGTGATGCCCGCTTCGTGCGGAGGCTGGAGCTTCAGGACCGGCACGTGGGCCAGCATTTCGGCCGGCTCGATCTCACGCGTAGTGCCGGTGATGGCGTGCATTTCCGCGAGATTGCGCTCCAAGATGTCGTCCTGCCCTTGGCGGATGACCATCATGGCTGGCGCCGGCGTGGCCAGCGGGTGTTCCGCGAATCCTTTCGGCGGTGCAGTAAAGAATTCGCCGCTGGCCTGGGTGAGCCATCGAACCGCCCGGTTGCCTATCCCGAAGTGGTAATAAGTGGCCGAGCGCCCTGATGAGTGATAACCCGTCGTCTCCTCCCGCTCCAGCACCAGTACACGTCCATGCGCGGCCAGACGCCATCCGGCCGACAGACCGGCAATGCCCCCACCCACCACCAGGAAGTCGATGGACGTGCTCATAGTGGGTATTTGCCGTGATCGGCCATGATCCGTTGGAGGACGTCTAGTGGGATTTCATGAACCGTCGTCCCTCGGACACCCGTCATCGTGTGTCCCATCGTGAGGCTGTTGACGATTGCCTCTTCTGAAGCCTCAGCAGCGGCCACGAATAGAGGATTGAGATCCTCGTTTCCCAGCATCGCAAGCCCCGTGAAGATGCCGTGTTGTTGCAGGGGCATCCGGTTGGCCGTGGAGAACGCGATGGTGAAGTCACCGCTGCGGTTGTTGCCAAATCCGCCCACTCGGGACAGGCCGATTCCGGCGCGGCGTGCAATCCGGTTTAACTGTGACCCGATCAGGGGCGCGTCGGTGGCCACGACCATGACGATCGAACCTTTGGTTTCTTCGGGGGCCTCGTTGATGTCCCGGCGCTGTGGACTATCGGTGATGTCGTAGCCTATGCTTCGTCCGACCGGGACACCATCGATGGTGAGGTGCCGCCGATTTCCGAAGTTGGACTGCACCAGGACCCCAACGTTCCAAGTTTGCCCTGCACTGCTGACCCGCCGGGAACTCGTGCCGATGCCGGACTTGAATTCGAAGCTCATCATGCCGGTGCCGCCACCCACGGCGCCTTCGGCTACCGGCCCGCCAGTCGCCTCCAGGATGGCCGACTCGATATGGTGGCGTTCCAGCGGTGCAGCCAGACCGTCGTTCAACACGCCGTCATAAGTTTCGCCGGCGCAAGGTTGGTGCCACCGATCTTCGACACCGTGCCGGAAGGGCATGGCCAGCAGGGCGTCCCGTGCCACCCCGATGGAGAAGGCCGATGTCAGGACGATGGGCGAGGCCAGCAGACCGGTTTCTGCGATCCAGTGGCTGCCGGTGACTTCGCCAAAGCCGTTGTAGCGATCGAATCCCGCGAAGATACTTTGTTGCCAAAGCGTATCGCCAAAAGGAACAATTGCCGTGACCCCGGTACGAATGGTGTGTGGGTGATCGGCCTGGAGGGTCACATGCCCGACCTTCACGCCTGCGACATCGGTGATCGCATTGAGTGGTCCAGTCGGCAGCGTTCCCACCGAAAGACCGAGATCGCGCAACCGGGCGCGTAGAGAGTTGTGCATGGAGGATTCCTTCCTTGCTTCATCAACGCGCAGGGCGCTCGGAATCCGACAGGGTATGTCGGGGAGCGGGCTCTGCGCCCGTTGAGAAACTTCAACGTCATTCCGCAGTTAAACCGATGATCGTCGACTTGATCCGCCGAAAGCCGCTGACCACCTTCTATGTTCTAGCCTTCGTGCTCGGAGCATTCGTCACCGGTTTACGTTTGCTGGATCCGAGTGCCATGGGCATGCTCTTCAAGGACATGCGGACCAATCCGTGGCATCCGAATGTCATCAGCGTCTTTCCCTACGTCCTGGAGCGACCGATTCTTTGGACTGGATACCTCTTCCCCTTTGCACCCACTGCTGCGGCTTTGATCATCGTAGCCTTGGGTTGGGGTCGTCAGGGGTTGGGCGACCTGTTTGACAGGATGCGGTTCTGGAGAAACGGGGTGCAGTGGCGCGAGGGCGCCTTGGTCTACGCCGCGATGGCGGCGGTCTACTTGGCCAGCGTCACCTGGCTGCTGCTGGTCCTTATTTCTCGTGAGCCCGATTCGGGCCTGGCGGGGATGTTGGCGCGTTACGGGCAGACGCCGCTGGCCATCATTTCCTTCATGGTTCTGGCGCTGTTCCTTGGCCCGGGCGGCTTGTTGGAGGAGTTGGGTTGGCGCGGTTTCATGTTCCCGCTGCTTGTGAAGCGGCTTTCCAGCCCCTTGATGGCCTGCGTGGTGCTGGGTGTGCTCTGGGGACTTTGGCACTTTCCGCGTGAAATCCCGTCCATCCTGTCGGGCAATCCCGCCATGCTCAAAGGTGGAAGTTGGATAGGCTTCTTACTCAACCAGATCCAATTCGTTGCCGGAACCATCGTCGCCAGCATCCTGATCGCGTTCGTGTTCTTCAGGACGGGCGGTAGCGTCTGGGCCGCCATCTTGGCGCACAACATCAGCAACGAGTTCTCCGTTGGGCTCACGCTGTTCACCAAGAGTTCCGTGCAATTCTTTGGGATGACTATGGACGTCGACACACCGATTAAGGTGGCTCTGGCCATCATCATCGTGGTCTGCGCCGGTCCACGATTGGGATTGAAGCCAGATGCAGAGCCCTGAGTCGATAGTCCAGGCCCAGTTGGAGGCGTACAACCGCCAGGATGTGGACGCATTCCTGGCGACCTTCCACCCCGACGTGGAGTTCATCCGTTGGCCGTCCAAGGTGGAACTCTGTGGCCACGCTGCTTTCCGTCAGGCCTATGGCGCTCTTTGGGCTCGATCGCCGGAGTTGAACGCACGGATCCTGAACAGGATCGCCATGGGACGGTTTGTGTTGGATGTCGAGGAGATGCTTGGTCATGCCGATGGCCCCCGGGCACCGGTCTTGGTGATCTACGAGATAGAAGGCACCGTTATTCGGCGCTTCTGGCTGGTGGACGAAGCAACCTGACAGGACTTCCGGCTTCCGACCTCTGACCCGGTAGCGGTTAGCTGCTCAGGCGCGCCGCGAGGCCGCCCAGAGCGTCAGCCCGCCAGCGACCGTTAACACCGACGGAATCGCACCAAACGCCCAAACGATACCCGTGAGGGCGTGCCCCGACTGGGCAACCGCACCCTGGCTAGAGGCTACGAAGCCGCTAAGCTCCAGCGCGGCGCCCGTGATCAGAGGGCCTAGCGCCAGCCCCGCCTTTTCACCGGCGATGAACAGTCCGGTGAAGCTGCCCGCGCGGTGTAGGCCGGTGGCCTGTCGATCTTGTTCGATCACATCGGTCAGGATCGAAAACGGCAGCAATTGTGATCCGGCGAATCCAACCCCGGCCAAGGCGCACAGTCCATACAGCAGGGACGGTGTCAGGCCTTGATTGATGACGGCCATGAGTGCGAGTGCCAAGCCAAAGATGAGCATCGCCAGAATGCCAGGAAGCCACTTTCCGCGATGTCGTGCAGCCCAGACCCAGAGCGGCATGGCCAGCATCGCAGCGATCAGCAGACTCCCGAATATCAGCCCGACATCCTTGGCATCCCGCCCGAGCACGTTGACGACGAAATACGGCGCAGCCGCAGCCATGGTGCCGTTGCCGACCAGCACCAGGACATAGGCCGCCAGCAGGGTGGCGTAGCGACCGTTGGTCAATGCTCCGCGAAGCTGCTTCATCAGTGGGACCTGATGGGAAGACGCTGCCTTTGAGGGCATCCTCGAGGCGCTCACGGCGGTGGCCAGCATGGCCAACGCAATCAGGACGCCCATCACGATGGCCATCGTCCCATACCCCTTATGCCCACCGCCGGCGGCGGACACCAACATCGGACCCATCACCGCGCCGATGATGGTTCCTAGCAGGACAAAGCCCATTCGAAAGGACATGATGACCGTTCGTTCGTGAGCGTCGTCGCTCATCTCGGCGGGCATGGCCGCATAGGGCACCGAGAACAGGGCGTAGCCGCTCATGCTCAGGAAAAACAGCGCACCCACCAGCATCACTCGGTCGTTCACCGATTCCAGGGGCGGCAGGGAGAACAAGGCAACAAAGGCCAGCGGCGTGAGCACAGCGCCGACGATGAGAAAGGGTTGGCGTCGCCCCCTGGGGCCGGTGTGGCGGTCCGAGGCGGCTCCCACCAGGGGATCGAACAGGACGTCCCAGGCCTTCGGAAGAAACAGCGCCAGGCCGGCCAGCGCCGGCGGTACGCCCAGCGTGTCGGTGACGTAGAAAAGCAGCAGTACCCCGGTCACCGACGAAAACAGTCCCGTGCCGATGGAGCCCAGTGCATAGAGCAGCAACGCCACGCGCGGCATACGTTGCTCCACCTCAGGCTTCAACGATGGCGCCTGCACGGGCCTCAGGCTGCCGCGTTGGCGACCGCTGCATCGATGGAAACGGCCAGCGTGTCGACGATCTCTGCTATGTGAACATCATCGATGATGAAGGGCGGAGCCAGCAGGATGTGGTCCCCGTTCATGCCGTCGGCCGTTCCACCCATGGGATAGCAGATCAGGCCACGCGCCATCGCCTGCTGCTGTACCTGGGCCCACACCATGGCCTGTGCATCGAATGTCTGCTTGCTCTCGCGTTCACGCACCAACTCAAGACCAATCAGCAATCCGCGGCCGCGGATGTCGCCCACGTGTGGATGTTGGCTAAGCCGGTCCTGCAGCGCGCCACGCAACTTCATTCCCTGCTGCTGGACGCGCGCCAGCAAGTCACGCTCACGGATCTGTGTGATCACTGCCAGCGCTGCGGCGCAGGGGGTGGCGCTGGCGTTATAGGTGTGGCCGTGGATGAAGTATCCACGCCTGTCGGCAATCACATTGAAGACTCGGTCTGACACGAGGATCGCCGAGATTGGCTGGTACCCTGCGCCCAGGCCTTTGGCCAGTGTGACGAGGTCCGGTGTGACCTCATCCTGCTCTATCGAGAGATAGGTGCCGGTGCGCCCGCTGCCGGTGAGGATCTCATCGGCAATGAAGAGGATGCCGTAACGATCAAGCACCGCCTTGATCGCCTTGAAGTAACCCGGCAGAGCTGGCACCGCACCATTGGTGGCGCCCACCACCGGCTCGGCGATGAACGCGGCCACAGTATGGGGCCCCAGGCGCAGGATGGTGTCCTCAAGCTCCTGGGCCAGCCGGGCGACATATTGGTCGGCGGTTTCCTGGCTCTCCATTTCGCGGTAGGCGTAACAGGGCGAAACGAACTCCACCTGCATCAGCACATCCTCAAAGAGCATGCGACGGATCACGTTGCCCGACACCGCCAGACCTCCCAAGGCACAGCCGTGGTAACTCTGGCGGCGAGAGATGAAGGTTCGGCGGGAGGGTTGCCCGTTGTCGATGTGGAACTGAAGTGCCATCTTCAGTGCGCCATCCATCGACTCGCTTCCGCCCGATCCAAAGAACACCCAATCCAGCCCCTTGGGAGTCATCTCGACCAAGGCCTGTGCCAATTGTTCGGCCGGCTCGGTGGTGAAGTAGGCGTTGTAGACATAGGCCAGCTCCTTGGCCTGGCGGGCGATGGCCGCCGAGACCGCTGCGTCGCTGTAACCTAGGGATGAAACGCCAGCCCCGCTGGCCGCGTCAAGATAGCGCTTGCCTTCCTTGTCGATGATGTACGGGCCATCGCCGGCCACCGCCACCGGGTAGGGCTTGCGCATGTAGCGTTGGAAAACTCGGCTCATTTCGATTCCTTGAGTTGAGATCGAAGTGTCTTTTTGTCGACCTTACCCAGGGGAGTCAAGGGGAGCTGATTCATGAAGACGACCCGCTTGGGCTCATGGATGGGACCCTTGCGTTCGCGGACGATGGCGGCTATCGCCTGAATGTCCAGCGTATGACCTTCTCGAGGCACGACGGCCGCCGTGACTGCTTCGCCCCAGCGCTCATCCGGCAAGCCCACCACCGCCACCTGGGCCACACCCGGTAGGGACGCAATGACCTCTTCGACTTCCTTGGGGAAGACATTGATGCCGCCGCTGATCACCATGTCCTTCTTGCGTTCAACGATATACAGATAGCCGTTTGCGTCGAAGCGCCCCATGTCGCCCGTGTGCAGCCAGCCCCCTGCAAATGCGAGTGCGGTCTCTTCGGGACGCTTCCAATAGCCAGGCATCACATGCGGCCCGCGGATGCAGATTTCTCCGATTGCACCGACGTCCACCTCCTGATTCCGCTCGTCGAGCAGGGCGATCTGAACATCAGCAAACGGCATGCCGCAGGATGAGAGAACTTCAGGGCGGTTCAGGTCGTGTTGGCGGCGGCCCAGCCAGGTGATGCAGGTCGGAGCTTCACTTTGGCCGTACAGCTGCATGAACACTGGACCGAAGACATCAAGGGCCTCTTTCAAGCGGGCTGGCAACATTGGCGCGGCGCCGTAGAAGATGGTCTTCAGGCTGGAGACATCCTTCTGCGAGGCCTTTTGCATTTCCACGACGCGGTAGATCATCACCGGCACCAGGAAGGTGGCTGTGATCCGCTCCCTCTCGACAGTGTCGAGCAGCATCTGGGCATCGAAGGTGGGCAGCATGTGGAATGCGCCGCCCAGCAGCGCGCAGGGCAGGGCCAGCACGCCGGCCGCATGGGAAACCGGGGTGGAAACCAGCAGGCGAAGCTCATCTGGCCATTCCCACTCCGCCGCCATCATCATCGCACTGGCCAACAAGGTGGCATGGGTATGCACCACCCCCTTGGGTCGTCCCGTGGTGCCCCCGGTGTAGCCGATCACGGCGATGTCATCAGGATGTGCCCGAGGGATCAGGGGCTGGGGCTCGGAGCCGGCGGCCAGTGCCATCAGGTCGGCGGCTCCCTCCAGCGGCCCCAGCGACAGTAGGTGCCTCAAGCGCGGTACACGGGCCCGCATCGTATGACCCCTTGCGGCGAAGACCTTGTCGTCCACGACCAGCGCATCGATCTCGCCGTCTTCCAGCATGAAGGCCAAGTCGTCATCGCTCGTCAGGGGAGACAGGGGCGTGATCCGCATCCCGCCGATGTATCCGGCATAGCAGGCTGCCAAAACGTCGACCCGATTCCGCGAAAGGAGGGCGATGCTCTGGCCTTCTCCCAACCCCAATTTCTGTAAAGCGGCCAGCATGCAGGCGGTTCGGCGGGCCATTTGCCCATAGGTCAATCGCTCGCCGTCGCCGACCAACATTTCCTGCTGCGAGTAACGCTGAAAGGTGCGCACGAGCAAATGCCCGATGGTCCCTCCTGCTCGCAAGTCGTCCATGGTCATGGTCCTTGAACCTTTTGATGATGAAAGCTCAACGCATGTCGCCCTTCCGAACCGACATCTTCGTGCCCGTGTCGGGTCGGAGCGCCGAGGTTCGTTGAGAAGATCACGACAGGTGAATTTGGAGATCAGATGCTACGCTTTGACGGAAAAGTCGCGTTGGTGACCGGTGCGGGTCGAGGCCTGGGTCGCGCGCATGCCTTGTTGCTGGCTGCCCGCGGTGCCAAGGTGCTGGTCAATGACCTGGGCACTGGAAGCGCCGGCGGTGGTGCCGATAAGTCCCCTGCAGAGGCGGTGGTGGCGGAGATCAGGGCGGCGGGCGGCAGCGCCGAGGTGAATTCGGATTCGGTGGTAGACGGTGGTCGCATCGTCCAGGCGGCCCTGGATCACTTTGGTCGCCTGGATATCGTCGTGAACAACGCGGGTTTCCTGCGGGATGTGGCCTTCCACAAGATGTCGCAGGAAGACTGGGACCGACTCTACGAGGTGCACCTCCTGGGCGCCTTCCGCATCATCCACGCAGCCTGGCCGCGCTTTCGCGAGCAGGGATATGGACGGGTGGTGAACACCTCATCAGCGGCGGGTATCTATGGCAATTTCGGTCAGGTCAACTACGGGACCTTCAAGCTCGCCTTGCACGGCATGACCCAACCGTTGGCCGTAGAAGGTCAGGCTAAGAACATACATGTCAACACGATTGCACCTGCGGCTGATTCGCGGCTGACCCGAACCGTGATGACTGCCGAGCAACTGGCACCGATGCGCGCGGAGTTGGTTAGCCCGCTCGTTGCCTGGCTGTGCCATGAGGATTGCAGCGAAAACGGTGGTTTGTTCGAGGTGGGAGGCGGCTACGTAACCAAGCTGCGTTGGGAACGATCTGGGGGCGCTACCCTGGACCTGCAAGGGGACAACGCGCTGGAAACCCTGGCCGGCTCATGGGACCGAATCACCGACTTTCAGGTGAGCGAGCATCCAAGAAGTTTCGGGGAAGCCATGACCGTCTTTGCCAAGATCATGGGGAGTGCGTGACGTGGACGCGCGGCAACAGCATGTCGGCCATGTTTGGCCGTCCTTCGAGGTGGTCGTCGAACGCAGTATGGCGGTCAACTTTGCGCGCGGACTGGACGAAAAGAATCCGGTCTACCTGGACCGGTCAGCTGCCCAGGCGGCCGGTTACCGCGATGTCCTGACCCTTCCGACCTTTCCGATCGCCATGAGTACGGAGAGGGTCGACTTGATCTTCGCGATGCTCAAGTTGCTGCAACTTGATGCAGCAAAGATCCTCCATGGGTCGCAGAAGTTCATCCACCACCAGCCGATTTGCGTCGGAGACCGATTAACGGGTACCAAGCGGCTCAGTGCCCTTACCGACAAGAAGGGTGGGGCCTTGACCTTTGTTGATACGGTGCTGGAGTACCGCGACACGGACGGCGCCCTTGTGTGTGAAGATCATTGTTCATTGGTGCACCGAAACTCATGAGCCCAATCGCTTCTGGAACACTTCTGCCGGTGCTGGATACCGGCTTGATCACTCGGCATCGTGTGGCGCTCTACATGCACGGATCCGGAGACACCAACCCCATCCACGTGGACAGCGATTTCGCGCGTGATAAGGCGGGACTTCCCGACTGTATCGTCCATGGTATGTACTCGATGGGGCTGTTTGGGCGCTTGCTGGCGGGCTGGGGTGGGCCGGGCAGCGTGAGGTCCATCGAGACCCGGTTCGCTGCGATGCTTCCGGTGAAGGAGACCCTGCGCTGCGAGGGCACGGTTGAGTCGGCCGAGGCGGTACCCGCCGGCTGGCTGGCAACGGTGGCACTCAAGGCTAGCAAGAGCGACGGTACATTGATAGCTTCGGGCTCTGCCCAGGTGTTGATTGAATCTCAGAAGACGAGCGCGTGATTCAAACTTCGCTTGATGGTGGCGTGGCCACCATACGCCTTGCTTCACCCCAGACCGCGAATGCGCTGTCGCCGCAGGCCTTCGTGGAATTGCGTGAAGCCATCGAACGCTGGCAGCACCCCGCCAGTGGGGCCAGCGTCTTGGTTTTGACCGGCGGGCCGGCGGGGTCTGTGTTTTCGGCTGGTGCCAATCTTGATGTGCTCGGAACGACCAGCGCTACGGATTTGGCGCGCCAGATTACGCAGGCGTTGTTACCCATTCAAGCGCTACTGCATCAAGGCCGGTTACCGACCGTGGCGGCCGTCAATGGTCCCGTCGTGGGCGGCGCCATTGGGCTCGTGCTTTGGTTTGATATCGTGATCGCGGCGCGGTCCGCGAAGTTCTCGTTTGCGTTTTCGAAACTTGGGCTCATACCCGATACCGGCTTGAGCGCGACGCTTCCCAGGTTCGTCGGCGAGGCCCGCGCGCGTGGGTGGTTCATGTCGGGCGCTGATGTTTCGGCTGATCAAGCCCAAGCTGCAGGAATGATTTTCCAGACGGCGGACGACCCGGTATTCGAGGATGAGGTCATGAAGATCGCTCGTCGACTGGCGAAGTTACCGTCGGCCTCGTTCGCGCTGACCCGAAAGGCCATGAACGAGGCCTTGATGCAAGCGCTGCCCGAACAGGTCGAGCTCGAAGCGCAAATGCAGGCCGAACGAGTCACCAGTGAGGACTTCCGGGCTGCGATGGCGGAATTCGCCCAGCGCCGCCGTGGCCAGGATTGATCGGGAGTAGCCGACATGCTGAGGGTCATCGCGCGCAGACTGCTGATGCTGGTGTTTGTGGCCTTCGCCGTGTCGGTGATCTGCTTTGCCATTTCCAGGCTGATCCCGGGTGACCCCGCCCAACTCGTCCTGGGACCTCGGGCTACACCCCAGGCCATTCAGGAGATGCGTGAACAACTGGGACTGGATCAGCCAGTGCTCACGCAATATGTTCGCTACGTCAGCGACCTGTCTCGAGGTGACTTCGGCACCTCGATCACCACAAGGCAGCCGGTGCTTGGCGAGCTCCTTTCTCTCGTTCCCGCCACCTTGGAGCTGATGCTGGCGGCGATGCTGATCTCCATCGCCGTGGGTGTTCCTTTGGGGGTGATCACAGCCGTTCATCAAGGGCGCTGGGTGGATACGCTCGGCAGAGGAGTGGCCATTCTTGGCATCTCCACACCCACCTTCTGGATCGGTCTCATGCTCATGCTGTTGTTCTATGCCGAGCTGGATTGGCTGCCCGGCTCGGGACGCTTGGACATGGGGCTGGAGCCGCCACCCCTCCGGACCGGCCTCTACCTCATTGATGCGGCTCTGGCGGGTCAGTGGATGGTCTGGCGCAGCGCATTGAGCCA
The DNA here is from genome assembly GCA_027485615.1 of Verrucomicrobiaceae bacterium. Taxonomy (GTDB): domain Bacteria; phylum Verrucomicrobiota; class Verrucomicrobiia; order Verrucomicrobiales; family Akkermansiaceae; genus Luteolibacter. The sequence continues at coordinate 14,769 of JAIXQS010000178.1, read as the reverse complement.
TCTGGTCTTGCCTGCTGCCACACTCGCCTTGGCCACGGTGGGTACCGTGGTTCGGCTGGTTCGCAGTGCCATGGTGGAGGTGTTGGCCGAGGACTACATCAGGACGGCCAGAGCCTATGGCATTGCACCCTGGCGAATCACGTACATCTATGCGCTGAAGAATGCGCTGATCCCCTTCGTCACCGTCCTGGGGCTGGAGCTGGCGTCCTTGCTCTTTGGGTCGGTTGTCATTGAGACGGTGTTCGCGTGGCCCGGGGTGGGCAGTCACGTTCTGGGTGCGATCCTGAATCTGGATTTTCCAGTGATCATGGGGTTCACGGTGCTGGCCTCGGTGATCTATGTGTTGGTCAACCTCATCGTGGATTTGACCTACACCTTCCTCGATCCACGCATCCAGTTGAAGAGCTGAGCAGCATGGGCACGACTCCATTTGACGGATCGCGATGGTGGGGGATGGCTAGGGGCCCGCTTTCGAAAATGGCCTTTGGGGTCATCGCGCTGGTGGTCCTGATGGCCCTGTTGGCGCCTTGGTTGTCGCCCTTTGACCCCAACGCAATGAATCTGGATGCCGTTCTGGCCCCCCCCTCTTGGCAGCATTGGGCGGGAACTGATGAACTGGGCCGTGATGTGGCCACGCGCATCATGTATGGAGCCCAACCTTCCTTGGCTGCGGGATTGGGCATCGTCGCCATTGGACTTGGTTTGGGGCTCCTCATCGGAACCTTCTCCGGCTTGATGGCCGGTTGGGTGGACGCCTTGATCATGCGCTTGACGGACGTCGCCATGGCACTGCCGGGGATGGTGATTGCCTTGGCACTCACCGCCGCTCTGGGCCCGAGCCTCCTGAATGCGGTGATCGCCTTGGGGCTCCTCTCAGTACCAGCCTACATCCGGGTAGCGCGCGGGCAGGCCTTGGCACTGCGCGAGCGAGAGTTCGTGTTGGCGGCCAGGGCCATGGGGGCAAGCAACTGGCACTTGATCCGTGCGCACCTGTTGCCTGGTGTTCTGCCGCCAGTGCTCGTCTTCACGACCTTCCACCTCGGCGCTGCCATCCTGGCCTCATCGGCCCTGAGCTTCATTGGGCTGGGTGCGCAACCGCCGATGGCCGAATGGGGGTCAATGATCGGGATGGGGCGCGAATACGTGTTGGGCCACTGGTGGATGGTCGTGATCCCGGGTGTGGTCATCATGCTGACCGCAGCTTCGTTCAATCTATTGGGCGACGCGCTGCGCGATGCACTCGACCCGCGCGTGCGAAAAGCATAACCCTTGAGCGCTCGATAAGCGCCTGCCGATCAGGTGCGGGTTAAGCGTCAGCCCACGGGTCCTCTTCCCACGGCCATATGGGTTTTGGCCGCCGCCTGAACGGCAGTTCCAACACATCCGCCACGCACACGCCCGGCGCATCCAGCACCACGCTGTGTTCCGAGATGGGCATGAAGTGCGGCTTGTAGTGCTGAGCCGACTTCACCAGAATGACTCGCTTGCGCTTAAGATCAATTCCGAGATCAGCGAAGAGCGAAGGGCCGTATGTTTGATATCGCTGCTCGGCCAATACCAATTCGCCCTGTGCAAAGCGCAGCGCAACTGCCCGCCCCATGGGTACGAGAGTGTCGGGGCCCAAGGTGATCTTGGCATTCAAGTCGATGGCGGCGACCTCCACATCAAGGTCCAGTGGCCTGCCGGAAAGTGGACAGGCCTTTCCCCCGATTCTCATTCTGAGCTTGGCGCCTAGTCCTGCTGCGATCGCAGTTTGAACCGCCAGTGGGTCGATGTACACGCCGGCAGCGATGTTCTCGATGCCAGCGTCCAGTACGGCCTCCAACACATAGGTGGCGTCTCCAGGTGAGCCGCCGCCTGGGTTGTCGGGTAGATCGGCCAGGATGAGGGGACCGTCCTCCGAATCTCGATCCCAGGCTTTCGCCTGCCGGATGGCTTCGTCCAGCGGGGTAACAGGGTCGGCCCATCCACCGCGGCCATCGAAAAGCTCGCGCCCCAGGCGCTCGGCGATGTCCGCCCCTAGATCTGCCTTGTCGTTGGTGATGACCAGCACGTGGGTGCCCAGAAGCGGAATGTCAGCACGACGAAATCCGTGAACCACGCTGATGGACAGTACATCTTCGGAGCTGTCTTCGATGGCTCGCATGCGCTGGACGAAGCCCTTCATCGGTTCGCGCAGGGTTTGGTAGACATCCGCCATGCGGCAATTGAAGACCGAGGTGACCGGCTTGACTTCGCCACGCGCTACCCGCAGCAGAAGGTCCATCAGTTCGCGCGAGCGCTCCGCGATGTCGATATGCGGATTCTCTCTGTAGCACATCAACAGCGCCTCTCGCCACATCACATCTGAGAGGTGCGAGTGTGGGTCCAGCACACAGCCGATCACCACTCGGGGGCCGACGATCGATCTGATCCGCGCAATGATGTCGCCTTCGCAGTCGTCATATCCCTGCGCGACCATCCCGCCATGCATGCTCAAGGCGACGATATCAACCGGGTTTTCGTTGTGGGCCCGTGCCAGTCGGTCCAGCAGTTCATCGCGCAAGGTCTCGTAGGCTTCACGGCTGACGGCGGCCCCGGGATGAGCAGCAGCGTAGATTCCGCCCACCACGTCGAGTCCCAGCGATCGCGCATAGCGAGCCATTTTCTGACCATACTGAGGGTCGAAGATCTGCTCTCCCCTGAGAACCTCGCTTCCTTCGAATTCAGCGAGCCCGATCGGGATGGGTGAGAACGTGTTGGTCTCGGTTTCGATGCCCCCAAAGTAAACCCTCACCGGTCGCACTCCTAGGTTGTGTATTCGCCGCCGTCGGAATTCCATCCGGGCGTGAGCGAAAACCGGGGGGCCGAGGAGGGTTGCGGAACCCCGTGGCGATGGACCACCGTTCCTCTCGCGACGTGGTGCGGGTGACCGGCCACCTCATCCAGATCAAGTACGGGGCTCACGCAGGCATCCAAGACGTCGAAGGTCGCGCACCACTCATCCCGGGCGCGCTGCGCTACGGCATGGCGGATCAGATTCCGTTGCTCAGGCCACCGAGCAGGGTCGTCCAGATCCTGCAGTTCCTCTGCCTTCTCCAAACCGAGTCCACTTAGGAATCGAGCTCTGAAGACGGGTTCGACCGCACCCACGGCGATCCACTGGCCGTCCGAGCATCGGTAGCAGCCGTACCAGGGGGCGCCACCGTCCAGCCAATTGCGTCCTCGCGGTCCTGTCCATTGGCCTCGTGCCTTCATCCATTGGAAGATGCCCATCAGCGTGACGCAACCATCGCTCATGGCAGCATCCACCACCTGGCCTTGCCCCGAAGAGCGCGCGTGGTGCAGAGCGGCCATCACGCCGAATAGGAGCATCATCGCACCGCCGCCGAAGTCTGCGACCAGATTCAGTGGCGGGACAGGGTCCCCATCGGCCGGCCCTATGGATGCAAGGGCCCCAGAGAGGGCCAGAAAGTTGATGTCATGGCCGGCCGCTTGTGCCAGGGGCCCCGACTGTCCCCACCCGGTCATCCGTCCAATGACGATCGCTGGGTTGCTGGACAGCAGCACCTGCGGACCCAGGCCCAGGCGCTCGAGGACACCAGGTCGGAATCCTTCGATCAGGAGATCGCTCTGTGTGGACAGGTCCAGAATGTGCTCTCGCCCCTCTGCGGTCTTCAGGTCGACTTCCAGCGCCCGCCGGTTGCGTGTCAGGGGGTCGCCGGGGTCGATGACCTCACCAGGCCGGTTGATGCGCACGACATCAGCCCCCGCATCGGCCAACAGTGTGGCTGCAAACGGAACTGGCCCGATTCCGCCGAGTTGGATTACCCGCAACCCATGCAGCGGACCGGTTGCCATGGTCTCAGGCTGCCTTTCGATACAGGGTGACTACGCAGGCGCCGCCCAATCCTAGGTTGTGTTGAAGCGCGATTTTGGCGTTCTCCACCTGTCTGGCTTCGGCCTGCCCGCGAAGTTGCCACGTCAACTCCGCGCACTGCGCCAGTCCTGTGGCGCCCAGCGGATGCCCCTTTGAAAGTAAGCCTCCCGAGGGGTTGGTCACGACCCGTCCTCCGTAGGTGTTGTCGCCGTCCATCACGAACTTTTCGCCGCCGCCTTCCGGAGCAAGCCCGATGGCTTCATAAGTCAGCAGCTCATTGGTAGTGAAGCAGTCGTGCAACTCGCAGACCTGAACCTCATCAGGCCCGATGCCCGCCTGCTCATAGACCTGATTGGCTGCGTTGCGCGCCATCTCGAAACCGACGATACGCATCATGCTGCCACCTTCCAGGGTGGCCTGCGGATCGGTCGTCATGGATTGACCCACGATCTCCACGCACTGGGAGGTCAGGCCCTTGCGCCGAGCATAGGCCTCGCTGACGATCACGGCCGCAGCAGCTCCGCAGGTGGGCGGGCAGCACTGTAGACGGGTTAAGGGACCGTAGATGCCCTTGGCGGCCATCACCTCATCCAGCGAAACCTTCTCACGGAATATGGCCAACGGATTCCGAGCTGCATGCTCTCGAGCCTTGACGGAAATCCTCGCGAACGTCTCTGCCTGGGTTCCATACTTTTGCTGATGTTCCTCTCCGGCACCCCCAAAGAGCATCGCGGCCATCGGCACGTCGTCTCGCCACGCAGCAGATTGCCGCGCGACTGCAAGTTGCCGTCCCATGATGCTGGGCCTGTCGGTCGCGGTGACACCCAAGGCGCCCGGGTTCATTTGCTCAAATCCCAATGCCAAGGCAACCTCGACGGCGCCGCTCTGCACCGCCTGGCGAGCCAGGAACAACGCAGTCGAGCCGGTCGCGCAGGCATTGTTGACGTTGACGATTGGGATGCCCGTAAGGCCCACGCCGTATAGGGCCTGCTGCCCGCTTGTGCTGTCGCCGTAGACAAAGCCAACATAAGCTTGCTGGACCTCGCGGTAGTCCACGCCGGCATCCCGCAAAGCCAGCTGGGCTGCTTCTGCCCCCATGGCGTCATAGGGGAGGCTGGCTCCGGGTTTCTTGAACGGCACCATGCCGACGCCTGCGACCCAGGCTTTGGTTTGATTCATTTTCTCTCCTTAGAGGATTGCTGAGTTGAAGAGGATTCGCGACTCAAGTGGGCCGCTTACGGGAACTGAATTCAGCTCGCGTGGAGGTGTGCCACGAGCTCGCGGGTATAGGCATGGGTCGGATCTCGGAAGGCCGATTCGCAGTCGCGCTGCTCGACAATCACGCCCTCCTTCATGACGGCCACATCGGTAGCAATGTGGCGAACGACCGCCAGGTCGTGACTGATGAAGACATAGGCAAGATTCCGTTCCGCCTGTAGTTCCAGCAGAAGGTTCAGAATTTGCGCTTGCACCGAAAGATCGAGGGCCGATGTGGGCTCGTCCAGCAAGATGAGGGACGGCTGCCCGGCCAAGGCGCGAGCGATGGCGACGCGCTGCCGCTGGCCACCACTGAACTCGTGGGGGCGCCGGTTCAGTGCGTCACCGGGTAATCCAACACGCTCGCTCAAGCGTTCTGCAATCCCTTCGGTGGGGAGGCCGGCTACCCGCAGGGGCTCGAGAATCACGTCCCTAATGGACAGACGTGGGTTCAAAGAGCTTTGGGGGTCCTGAAAGACGATCTGAATGGCCACTCCGCTATTCAGGCGCTGACGGGGAGACTGTGTGGTGATGTCATGACCGTTCCAGAAAATCGCACCGGTACGCGCCGGAAGCAAGCCCGCCAGACACTTGGCCAGCGTGCTCTTGCCGCATCCTGACTCTCCCACAATGCCCAGTGTGCTTCCTGCCGCAACCTCTAGGGAGACATCGCGAACGGCATCAAGCCGGTGGTCAGCATACCGAATCGAGACGTTCTTTAGCTTGAGCAGCGGAGCGTTCATATGATCACCTCGGCTTGGCTTGCGCGCCAACAGGCCGATTGACGGGCTCGTTCCCCAATCACCATGAGAGCTGGTACTTCTACGCACCGCTCTTCCGCGCAATCGCAGCGAGCGCGAAAAGAGCATCCAGGAAGCCTTCGTTCATCTGAACTGAGCGCCTGTAGCCGGGATCGTGGCTCGGCGCGATGGGGAAGACACTTAAGCAAGGCTTTGGTGTACGGGTGATGGGGTGCGTTTAACACCTGATCTGTAGAGCCTTGCTCGACGATACGACCGCCATACATCACGTGAATCCTTTGACAGCTCTTCTGAATCACGCCTATGTCATGACTGATGAGGAGAACCGCCGTGCCCTGTTCACGTGCCAGGGTCAGCAGCAAGTCCAAGACCTGATTTCGGACGTTGAAGTCCAGTGCTGTGGTGGGCTCGTCGGCAACGATTAGGGAGGGCCTACACATGAAAGCCATCGCAATCAGGACCCGTTGACGCATGCCTCCACTCAGTTGGTGTGGCCAGGCTTCGAATGTGGTTTGTGGCTCGGTGATGCGCACGTCTGAAAGGTGTCGGAGCGCATAGGCCTTCGCATCGTCAGAAAGGCGATGTGTGCGGATGACATCCATGAGCTGTCGTCCGATCCTCAGGGTGGGATTCAGCGCGGTCATGGGTTCTTGAAAGATGGTGGCAATCTCCGCCCCCCTAAGCCCATGCAGCCGCGACGCAGATGCTCCCAGGAGGCTCTCACTCTTCCAGATGATCTGTCCCGAAACGGGTATGCATCCATTGGGCAGCAGGCCGTTGATGGCCGCACCGAGCATGGACTTCCCAGCCCCGGATTCACCCGCCAAGCCAACGATCTCGCCCTGAGAGATGTCCATCGACACGCCGTTCAGCAGGGGCCATGGACTCCCATTGCGATGGCTCTGAACGACCAGATCGCTGACTGAAAGGAGAGGGTTTGCCATGAGTTTTTGACGCTGGTTCATCTATTGACCGAACGGTCGTTCAAATCTAACATGGCTTCGCCCAGGTGCCAAGAGCATCCGGTTTGAAGTCGGTCGAAAACAGAGGAGTTGTCGGTGCGAATTCCTGCCGCTACGAGTCTCCAGGCTCGAAGGAATGAGTCTCAGATTCATCAGCCACAACGCTTGGATCAGCCCGATCATGCGGCGGCTCGTGCGCACTACATCGCTTCTGTCTTCGCGGCTCACCATCGGGCGCTTCGCAGCTTTCTGACGCGATTTCTACGCAACGAGGACGACATTGCAGACACGGTTCAAGATGTGTTTCTCAGGATCACGCAGCTCCCGGACCCCGCAAAGCTCGAGCTGAATCCGCGCGCTTATCTCTTTCGTACGGCGGAGAACCTGGTGATCGATCGAGTGAGGAGGGATCAGTTCCGTAAAGCCCACCTGCACGAGCCACTACTGGATCAAGACATCGAAGAACCGGGTATCGCCGTAGAGGTGCAGGTGCACTGGCGGTTGGCCATACAGCGAGTCTCGAAACGGCTCAGCGCCGACAACCCGCGCGTGGCGCAAGTGGTCGAGCTGAGCTGCCTGCAAGACCTGACCCATCCCGAAATCGCCCAACTGTTAGGCGTGACCACTCGAACGGTGGAGCGCTGCATGCAGCGGGCCCGTGAGGTATGCGAGCCCTTTAGAAGCGCAGCCTAAGGCTGCATCCCAACGATCAACCCATCTTGCCCCGGAAGGAGACTGTCGTGACCACTCGCACATTCAAGCTGAACCCTGTCGCATCTGCAGCGCTCGCAGCGATCTTCATCGCCGCAGTGCCAAACCCGTCTATGGCGCAGCAGGCCGGCGCAGCCGCATCAGACGATTCCCAGACCATCACGGTCACGGCTCGTAAGCGCACGGAGAAGGCCAGCGAAGTGCCTTTGTCGATCAGCGTGGTGGGGGGTGAGGAGATCAAGGATCGAGGCGCTGCCCGATTGTCAGAGGTCGCAGTGCCCAACGTCGCATTCTTTGGGGCTGAGAACAACGCGCTCCCGAACTTTTCAATACGGGGCGTTCAGACACAGAACCGCGTAAACATCGGATTCGACAGTGGTATCGGTGTCTATGTGGATGGCATTTACATGGGGCGTACTTCTGCATTCAACCAGGAAACCTTTGATGTCGAGCGAGTCGAATTCCTGCGCGGCCCGCAGGGGACGCTCTTCGGCAAGAACTCGATTGCAGGTGCCATCAGCGTCATTACGCGGCAGCCTGGAAAGGCCTTTACCGCAACGGGTAGCCTAGACGTCGGAAGCCTGAACCAGCGTCGAACGTCTGCCTATCTTTCTTCCCCGCTTGGTTCAGATTCGGTGCTAGGCAGTATCTCGGTCTACTCGGGTCAGCGGGATGGCTACATGTACAACGCTGCCACCGACAGCCGTTTCGGAAACGAAGATGTGACCAGTATTCGTGGCAAGTTGCTGGTCAAGCCGGCCAAGGGACTGGATGTTACTGTTGCGGTAGATCGTCTTGAGGACAAGTCCGTTTCGATTGCAGGCAAGATCACTTCTGGCTACGGATTCATCGCTGGAAGCGGTAACTTTGACTCCAACGTCGATATCCCGACGTCGGCCGCTCGCAAGGTACAGGGTGTCGGGTTGACAATGAACTACGACCTGGGGAACGGATTGACGCTTACTTCGATCAGCAGTTCTCGAAACTTGCAAAGCAACCGGACCACAGACACAGACGGTGGACCTTTGAACATTGTGACGACCGGCGTTGACACCGACCAATCGCAATGGAGCCAGGAGCTCCGAATCGCCACGAATCGGGCGCAAGCGATCGAGTACGTTGCCGGTCTGTACATGTACGAGCAGAAGGCTAGCTCTTCGTCACGGAGTACTTTCGGTCCGGGATCCGGATTGGCGCCGATTCGAAACACAACCGGCAACACGTTCGGCAACATTGATTCCAAGACGTGGGCTGGCTTTGCCAATGTCGACTACAACCTAAATTCGAATCTCACGCTTACTGGCGGGATGCGATACACCAAAGAGACGAAGAATCTCGACTATCAGCAAGTGGTCACCTTCCCGTCATTCCTCGGTGCGCCTAACCTCCCGAGGGAGCAGGACAGCCTGAGCACCAGCAACATGACGCCTCTGGTGAGCCTGCGCTACAAGCTCGACCGAAGCACGATGATGTACGCCACCTACAGCAAAGGATTCCGAAGTGGTGGTTGGAACGTCGACAACGTAGCCACGACATCAATTACCAGTTTCAAGCAGACACGCTTCGGCGACGAGAGCATGGACAGCTATGAGCTCGGAACGAAGGCCAGCCTGGCAGGTGGTCTCATGTCGCTGAGTGCGGCTGTCTTCCAAATGAACTACACGGACCTCCAGGTGACCCAGCTGGTTCCGGTCTTGGGCGGTGGCGGCGCGGTCGTGGGTATCGTCACCAACGGCGGTGATGCCAAAGTGAAGGGTACCGAGATTGAGCTTGGCGTGAGGCCAGCAAAAAGTCTGCGGCTGAGTGGAAGCCTCGGCGTCACCGACGCGAAGTACACGGACTATGTCGACAAGACACGTGCCGGGGCCCCATTGGTGTTTACGGGCAACAGGTTGAACTTTGCGCCGCGGCTGACTTCGACCCTGAGCGGGGTCTACACCTTGGGCACGGCATTGGGCTCACTGGCATTCCGGATGGACTACACCCGCAACTCGGAGTACTACATCGGAAGGGAGAACCTGGCCTCGCAGCTGCTGCCTGGGAAGTCTCTGATCAATGGACGTGTGACCTTGGCGGCGGACTCCGGAAAGTGGGAGATCGCCGGGTATGTCAACAACCTGCAGGACAAGCTCTATATTGTGGGGCAGGGGCCTGGTGGATTTGCGGCACCGGTGGGAACCGGCACTAACATGCAGGTGAATTACGGTCGCCCCCGGAGCGTTGGTTTGGTCGCAACCGTGAACTTCTGATGTCTTTTTCACTCGATAGGGATGCGCGTTTTCACCGCCACACTCGGCACTGAGACGGCCAGTAACTCGCCTATTCCAACCGGATGGCGGGCCTTCGAAGAGACGATGTTGTGGCGGCCCGGCGCGCATCCCGACAGCCCCACCGAAGCGACGGGCCCACTTTGGGCCTGTCGCCAGCGCAGTAAGGCCCTTGGATGGACCGTGGTTGAGGGCACCTGTGCATTTGCAATGCCGGGCGGCCCGGTTCCGATGCCGGTCTATGAAGCCCTGCGGGATGAGATTCTTTCCCAACTGCGAGAAGCGCTACCCGTGGACATCGTCGCGCTGGGGTTGCACGGTGCCATGATGGCCGATGCCTGCGAGGATTGCGAGGGTGACCTTCTGTCGCTGGTGCGAAGCCTCGTGGGGCCAGATGTGGCCGTAGGTGCCGTACTGGACTGCCATGCACATCACACGAGCCGTATGCAATCGGCAGCGGATGTCCTCATCTACTTTCGCGAGTATCCGCATACTGACTATGTGGAGCGCAGCCATGAGCTTCTCGACTTGCTTGTGGCTACCCGCCGAGGTTCGATACGTCCGGTGATGCAGTCTCGACACTGCCGGATGATGGCGACTATGCCTACGACCACAGAGCCCATCAAGGGATTCGTCCGACGCATGACACAGGCCATTGAGGGTCCGGTACTGTCAGTGTCCTTGGTGCACGGCTTTGGAGCTGGAGATGTGCCCGAAATGGGCGCCCAGATCTTGGTGGTGTGTGATGCCGATGACGGTTTGGCACGGCAGACCGCTGATCGGTTCGCGGAGGAGTTGTTCGCGCTCCGCGAGCAATTACGTCCGTGCAGGCCGTCACAGGATGAAGTCTTCGCGAACTTACTGAACTGCCCTGACTGGCCGGTGATCCTGGCGGATGTTGATGACAACCCGGGCGGTGGTGCCGCAGGCGACTCCACGGAAGTGTTGCGCGCTCTGATTTCGCGAGGCATCCGCGACGCCTGCATCGGCCCATTCTGGGATCCGGTGGCAGTGCGGCTTTGCTTTGACGCTGGTGTGGGCGCCCGCTTGAGACTTCGTATCGGTGGCAAGGTGGGGCCCGACTCCGGTGAACCTCTGGATGTACTGGTCGAAGTCGTTCATCTCACACGGGGCCATACCCAGAAAATCGGTGAGTTCGCTGCCCCCCTGGGCGACTGTGCAGCGATTGCCTTCGAGGGCCTGGAGGTTGTTCTCACCAGTGTGAGGGACCAGGCCTACAGCCCTGAGTTGTTCAATGGGGTAGGCATTGACTGCACCAAGCGCCGAATCATTGTGGTGAAGTCGGCGCAGCAGTTCCGCATCGGATTTGAGCCGCTGAGTCGCCACATCTTCAATCTTTGGCGCGACCCACGTCACCGGAACTACAAGAATGTCCGTCGTCCGATCTGGCCATTGGATGAAATCACTGAACTGCCGGAGCAAGTCACCTGATGATCCGCCGAAGCAAGCCCGTCATTGGGATCACCGCCGACATTGACTTCTGGACAACGGGGCGGCCTCCGCGGTCTGCCTATATGCTAGACGCCACAAACTTCGAAGCGTTTCGAGCGTTCGGCGTGGCCTCTGTGATGCTTCCCAGCGAGATCGATTGCATCGATGACTATTTAGATCTGTGCGATGGCATCGTGGTCAGTGGTGGCGGCTACCAGTTCCAGGTACCCGAGATGTTCCGCGGTGACGGTAGCGAGCCACCGGAGAAGGAGCAACGTTTCCGCTTCGAAGCTGAGCTCACGCGGCGATGCATCGCTTGCCAGAAACCTTTGTTGGCAATTTGCGGCGGGTTTCAGGTTTTGAATCACGTCACCGGCGGGGATCTTGTCGTCAACCTTGCTTTGGAGCGTGAAGAGTGGTCCAGCCACAGTGGACCTGGATTTCGGGATGTCGTCCATCAAGTCAAGCCTGTGGAGGGAACAAGGTTGGCTGCGATCTGTGGTTCCTCCGGCTTCCGAGTCAACTCCATGCACAAGCAGGGCGTCGTGCGCGTCGGTCCGCACGCAATGAAAGCCGCCACGGCACCCGACGGGGTCGTTGAGGCGATCGAGATCCCAAGAGTTCCGTTTTGCGTGGGCGTGCAGTGGCATCCGGAGTTCATGTTGAGTGAACAGGAGCGGCAGCTACTGGCGGCGTTTGTCGACGCTTGCAGGAACTGATTGGTGATGAGCGCCATGAATTCCTTGCTCCGCGGCCTGACCTGCGCGCTCGCCGTGCTCCTGCTTGGATGCAACTCGTCCGGCCCTGAAAGAGACCCCACCAGGGTAACCATGGCCGTAGCGCGTGAGATCAATACGCTGGATCCTGCGGCGACGTTCGTTATCTCTAATCAGTTGGCTATCAATCTTGCCTACGAGAAGCTGGTAGTGGCCGAGTTGGTGGAGGGAAAACCCACCGGGCGAATGATCGGTCAACTGGCCGAGAGATGGGAAACGAGTCCGGACGGATTGCAGTGGACCTTCTTTCTGAGGCGCGGACACTACTTCGACGATGGAGCCGAAGTCACGGCAGAAGCCGTGAAGTTTTCGTTTGAGCGGACCCTCAAGCTGAAGGCGCCACCCGCGCAGTTCCTATTCTTTCTTCGCAGCGTCGAGGTTATAGGACCCCAAGAAGTTCGATTCACGCTGCGCATGCCCGTGGCGTTTTTTCTACAGGTGTTGGCAGTGCCTACCGCCAGCATCGTGAACCCGTCGGTATCCGAAAAAATCAAGGGCGATGAATTGGGCCGTCGTTGGCTCACAACCAACACTGCCGGTAGCGGTCCGTATCGAGTAGAGCGTTTTGTGCGAGGTCAACAGGTTCTATTGCGTGAGAACCCGATGGCTTCGCGAAAGCCCGATTATTTTCGAGAGGTCAATTTCATCGTGGTGAAGGACGATGCCACGCGGGCGATCCAACTCTCCAAAGGAGCACTGGACATCGTCGATCCGGTACCCGGCACTGTCGATGACTGGCTCCGTCGCAAAGCGGGCTTGAAGATTGAGGCTGGCCCATCGCCCATCATCGCCTTCCTGCACATGAATAATGACCGGCCCTTATTCAAGGATCCCCGTGTTCGGCAGGCTGTTTCCCTGGCTATTGACCGGGAGAAGATCGGCAGCGCAATCTACGATGGTCGTGCGCGGCTCTTGCGTGGTGTTTTGCCAGAAGGAGTGCCGGGGCATGACGCCAGCTTGCCTCTGCCGCGATTTGATCCGGGCGAGGCCAAGCGCCTCCTAGAGGAAGCGGGTGTGAAGCAGGGAACCCGGATCGCGTTCACGGTCGTAGGAGACGGCAACAGCCCATCTCCCGTGGCCGTTGCAATTCAGCACCAGCTACAGGCTGTGGGCTTCGACGTTGTGATTGAGCGTATCTCGACCGCGGCGAGAACCAAGATCATGAAGGGTGACTTCGACATTACGATGCAGTCGATCAATCTTGACTTTCCCGATCCCTCGATCGTTTTCAACTTCGTCTACAACTCAGCCATGATCGGTGGTGCCAACTTTCCCCGCTACCGAAACGCGGAGGTCGACAAGTTGATTGCCAGGGCGGACCGTTCACTGGACCTCGACCAACGCGCTGAGCTCTATCAGCAGGCTCAACGGATTGTGGTTGAGCAAATGCCCACAGCCGTCCTGTACCAATTGGACTGGCAGCGGGCGCAGCGTGCCGATTTGCGGGGCGTGAACTACAACTTCGCTCAGCCTTCCTTCTATAACTTTGAGTCAATGAGCCGTCACGGGGTCAGGTGAGTGGTCTTCACAAGGTTAGGCTGACCGCACTCGCGCGGCCGGACCTGCTGGAATGCTTCCCCATGAAATGCACCGCGCAGTCAGGTCCAATTGGTTTGGCACCTGAATCTCGGTGAACTTTGATAAGGGGCACTTGCCCCTTTCTTGCTTCACAGCCAACTTATACGGTTTTGCTTGGCGGCATCAATGCATTGCCGGTGAGGATGTTTCCTCCTAAAGTGAACACTGATCACATATAATGACAGCATGGAGGAGCCGTGAAGATTGCAGTTTTCGGCGCAACGGGCGTAACGGGAGGCCGTGTCGTCTCTCGTGCCTTGGAGGATGGCCATGAGGTGGTCGCCCTGGTGCGAGACCCAAGGCGCATTCCGATCAGCCCTCCCAGCCTGACCGTGCTCGGGGGCAACCCCTGTTCAGTCACCGACATCGCCCCCTGCATACAAGGCACTGATGCGGTGGTCCATTGCCTGGGGATTGGCGGCAAGGGTGATGGCCGTCACACCACGCTCATCTCGGACTCGGTCAAGGCTGTCCTCGCGGCGATGACGACGGTCGGTGTCCCGCGTCTGATCTGCATGTCGAATGTGGGCGCCGGTGACAGCGGCTCCTGGTTTGCCAACCGCATCGTGATTCCGATCTTTCTGAGTTGGCTGCTGCCGATCATCGAAGACAAGGATCGGATGGAGGCGGCCTTGAAAGCCAGCACCGTGGAGTGGGTGTCGGTGCGTTTGCCCAACATCGTCGACGGGCCCGACAGGCCGCTTCGGATCAGCGCGGACGGCAGGGGCATCGGCTTGTCGATCACCGCAGACTCAGCGGCGCGGTTCCTGTTGGCGCAGGCCACCGATGGGGAGTTTCTCGGTCAGACGCCCAGCATCAGCAACTGAGCCTGCTTTCGCTCGCCAACTCTCACCACTTCTCGACTGAGGGCCTGAGGTCCAGCTCGAACGGCCACGCATCCCGCGGCTGTTGGTGCAGCCACCAGTAAGCTTCGGCGATGTGATCGGGGTTGAGGATGCCCTCGGGACCTGCCGCTGCGACGCGGTCAGCGAAGTTCGTGCGTGAGAAGGCGGTATCGATGAGGCCGTCGATGATGACATGGGCCACATGCACGCCCCTGGGCCCCAGTTCACGGGCCATGGACTGGGCGAGCGCCCGAAGGGCCGCCTTGCCACCTGCGAATGCTGAAAACCCCGCTGCGCCGCG
>JAIXQS010000042.1 GCA_027485615.1 Verrucomicrobiaceae bacterium | reverse complement strand
TCCTACGCCATCATCGTCCGCGAGCATTTTCCCGCCCAGGAGGCTGGCGCAAGGGTCGGCGTGGTGGTGCTGGGTGTGCAGGTCGGCATGGCGCTCGGCGGTTGGATGTCCGGCAAGGTATTCGATCTGACGGGCTCTTACCACGCCGCCTTTATCAACGGCATCGGATGGAATCTGCTCAACATCGTCATCGTCACGATGATGCTGGTCCGGTTGCGCGCCAGGCCGACCAACTGAACCCGATGCCCTTGCGGGCGCGTGTTGGCCAGTCGATCTCCCCGCTGCCCACGCGCCCTTGGCTGACCTGCGTGCAGTTGCCCTGCCGACGCCCAACCGGCATCACAGCAAAGCGAGACTTTTCGCTTCGATGCTGATCGGCTTTTTCTCTTCTTTCTCTGCCTCGCCATCGATGCGCACTCGGGTTTTCTCATCGAAGGGCTGGGCCGGCATGACATCCGCGTCGATTTCGATCACCACTTCCCCGGTTTCATCTTGAAAGAGAAATTCCTTTCGGCCGATCTGGCGAATGATGTGACCTGTCAAGGTGACACGCTGGTCATCTTCTGCTGCCTTGAGCACGTCAGCGACAGACGACAAGGTCGGCCGCTGATGTCGAAATGCTTCGCTGCCCGGGCCTTGGTAGTCAGCCAGGGCCTCGATGGTCAAGCCCATGCCAAGTGCCGCAACCATCCCCACACCCAAAGCCAGATGCTTCATCGGAACGACCTCTCTTTGGATAATTGACTGTAATTTCAATGCAAAGTGTGCCATCCGCAGTGGGCTGCGTGCGGGTTACCGCACTTGTTTTGTCGGCTACTGCGTGACTCATCGCACCTGACAGGGAGAAGCGCAACGACCGCTGCAGGAAAGCAGGCACAGGGCAGCGTCGTCCGCACGGTCTTCGCGCTGGATGAGTCATTAGGAAATTTTCACAAGATGCCCGAGGCTGCTTGATCCCTCGTCGGGTTCATGGGAAGGTTGGGTCGCGTAGCCTCCGTATTGCGCGAACGAGTACTCGAGCTTGGGCGGTTGCTATCCGTTCCCACCGCCGATGCAATCAAGCTCCGAATCCGCAGCGCGCACTGAGAGGGGAGAGACGCATCCCTAAGCTTCAGCACTGGCGCCCTCGCAGGCGAGTGCTTCCAGACTCTTGATGGCATGCATATGAACAAGCTTTTCATTTTTTTGTGCGGCTCATTATGGAGCGCAATAGCCCTTGCTGAGCCGCTTGCTTATGTTTCCAACGAGAAGTCAAATACCTTGACAGTCATCGACACCCGAATCGATCGGGTGGTCAACGAAATTGCTGTCGGAGAAAAACCTCGGGGGGCAGCAATCTCGGCGGATGGACGCTGGCTGTATGTAACGTCCAAATCCAACGCGCTTGCGAAAATCAATACCCAGACGAACGCCATCATCGGCACGGTCGTGGTGGGCGACTCGCCTGAAGGCGTTTCAAGTTCACCGGATGGCAAGTGGGTGATTGTCGCGTCCGAGGAGAGCAATTCGGTCAACTTCATCGATGCGTCGACCGGAAAGAAAGTGTTTGCCGTGAAGACGCGTGGCGAGAATCCGGAGCATGCAGTATTCAGCCCTGACAGCCGGCTGGTATTCGTGTCGGCCGAGGAGGCCGACAGCATCGATGTCATCGATGTCCAACGTCGCAAGCAGGTCGCCTCGATCAAGGTCGGAGACCGTCCGCGCGGCATTGTCTTCACTCCGGATGGAAAACAGGCCTATGTTACTTGCGAGATCGTCAGCACCGTCTATGTGATCGATGTTGCCAAGCGTGCCGTGATCAAGCCGATCAAGGCGGGCACTTTTTCGAATGGCCTCGCGGTGACACCTGATGGTCGCCGCGTATTCGTCTCCAACGGCAAGGACGGGACGGTCTCCGCAATCGATACCAGCACTCTTGAGGTAATTGCCACTATCCCGGTCGGCAAGCGGCCGTGGAACATGGCGATCACACCGGACGGCAAG
The DNA here is from genome assembly GCA_027485615.1 of Verrucomicrobiaceae bacterium. Taxonomy (GTDB): domain Bacteria; phylum Verrucomicrobiota; class Verrucomicrobiia; order Verrucomicrobiales; family Akkermansiaceae; genus Luteolibacter. The sequence goes on along the minus strand of JAIXQS010000042.1, from coordinate 3,823 downwards.
AAGCTCTACGTGGCGAACGGACGCTCGAATTCCGTCACGGTGATCGATACCCTCGAGATGAAACCCCTGGTCGACATCCCCGTCGGCGAACTTCCTTGGGGCGTGGTGATCAGCCGTTCGCAATCAAGCCGCTGAAGCTCGGCATGCGGAGGATGTCATGGTCAGCCTGAGCACAGCAATCACGTTTTATTCAGTCATCGGACTCGCGCTGCTCTTTGATGAGGATAGGGCGCGTACGCGTGAAAAAAGCGGCGACAAGGGCGTCCTGGATCCGCTGCAAGTGCGGTCTCCCTGCGGCACGCACGTTTGCGCGCTTCGGCAGGCAGAGCAGGCGGTGGCCGTGACGTCCGCTGCCAGCGATGTTGGCGATTTCTCCCCAAGTGCGTGGACTACCTCGGAATATGAAAGCTCCGCAGCAAGTCGTGGCTCTCCGCGTATTTGATCAGCGCGAGATGGTTGTCGACATTGAGCTTCTTCCGGATCACGCTCTGGTAGTTTGCGACCGACTTTTCACTCATGCTGAGCTTGGCCGCGATGGAATCCACTGACTCGCCTTCAGCCAGCATCAAGAAAATCTGAAATTCCCTGGGCAGCAGGCTATCGTGCGGCGCGTCGCTGCTTTCGCTGGTCCGCAAAAGATATTCCATGTTGTTGTCGACGACGATCTGGCCCTGCCACACTTCCCGGATCGCCTTGACGAGGATATTGGGATCATTGCTTTTTGTGAGATAGCCAGCCGCGCCGAATGACAGTGCACGTCGGGCGATCGAGGCATTTTCATGCATGGTGAAAATGATGATCCGCTGTTTGGGAAAGCGATTCTTGATTCTTTTCAGCGTCTCAAATCCGCCTTGTCCCGGCATCGACAAATCGAGAATCAACACATCCACATCGCGCCGTATGAGCTTCTCGTAGGCCTCCTCCCCCGAGGCGGCTTCCTCGACGACCATCATGTCCCACTCGATCTCGATGAGCCGCTTGAATCCCGCTCTGACGACAGCGTGGTCATCCACCAGCATGACGCGTATCACTGACATAAGGCTCCCGTCGATTTTTTAAGTGGCGCTCCTGGCCGCTGATTTGTCCAGCGAGTTGAGGCACGAGCGTGAATGCGAGCGTCGAGAATATAAATCAAAGATCAAAATTGTTCACGGCCATCTGACAATCAGTGGATTGGGAATTTCTCCCAGTCGATATCGAATCAATGAAGAAATCCTGTCGACGCACTCCGGCCTAGTGGTGACAATGTCTCGGCCAAAAAACAATCACGATAATCTTCAAGAGGAGTGTGTAACCGTGTTCAAAATGACGTTGATCGCTTCGGCTGCAGCGGCGCTGGCCAGTTCCGCCGTGTATGCGCAGGAGAACGAGCGAAACAGTTTGCCGCCCGTCGAGGTCAGGGCTTCCAGCATCCTTCCCGGTGCCCTCGATACCTTGCCCGGCTCTTCCAGCGTGCTGACGCGCGAACAGATCCAGGAGCGCAATCCGTTCTCGATCATCGAGACCATTCGTGAACTTCCCGGGTTGCATGTGGTGGGCGAGGATGTGGCCGGTACCCATTTGAACATCGGCCTGCGCGGTCTCAACCCGCGCCGCAGCTCGCGCACCCTTCTGCTTGAAGACGGTGCGCCTACCGTTTTCTTCGCGCCCTATGGCGATCCGTCTGCGCACTACTCGACCCCGCTGGACCGGGTGGATCGCATCGAGGTGCTGAAGGGATCGGGCCAGATCTTGTACGGCCCCCAGACCATGGGCGGGATGATCAACTTCGTGACCAGGCCGGTGCCGACCGATGGCACGCGCGGCAGCGTTCGCATCACCGGTGGCGACCGGGGCTACTACGACGGTCACTTCAACGTCGGCACCGGCACCGAGAACGGCGGCGTGATGATCGACGTGCTGAAGAAACGAGGCGACGGCATCCGTCGCGAGCATGGCTTCGACCTGCAGGACATCGCGCTCAAGGGGATGTTCAAGATCAGCAGCACCCAGCGCATCACCGGCAAGTATTCGAACTTCCGTGAAGACTCGCGTTTCAGCGAGACCGGCCTCACGGCGGAGGAATACCGCGCCAATCCTTTCCGTGCGAGCGGCAGCCTCGCGGATCTGCGGCAGGAACGCTTCACGATGGAGCGAAACACCGCGCAGCTTATCCACGAACTGGACTTGAACAGCGATGCCAAATTGTCGACGCAGGTGTATTACACGAAGACCAATCGGACATCGCGGAGATTTCGAGAGTTCGAGGTGGAGGACGGTGTTGCAGAGTTCAACAGTGATGAATATGCGATCCGGCCCCGATCCTACGAGACCTATGGTATCGAACCGAAGCTGCAGCTACGGCACAATACTTTCGGTCTGCAGAACGAAGCCGTGTTTGGCTTCCGCTATCACCAGGAGAGGATCGACAGGAAAAAATATACCTTCGATGAGGACGTAGGCTTCACTGCCCCTGCTGTGGGTGATGAAAGGTTGAAGCTGAATGTTCGCGCCGTGGCCGCGTACGCCCAAAATACCTTCCTGCATGGTGACTGGGCCGTGACGCCGGGCATTCGCTTCGAGCGAATCACCTACGACAAGTCATTGTTCGGCGGGGTTGCGCTGGATGATCTTGACGATTCACTGAAGCATTCGAAGTCTCTGGCCTTGCCGGGACTCGGTGTGGCCTGGAATGGCTTGCCCTCGACCACGGTATTTGCCGGCGTTCACAAAGGCTTCGCCCCGCCCCGCCCGGATCGTGACGTCGATGGATCCCAGTTGTTTGCAACCCGCCCGGAAACCGCCATCACTTCCGAGATTGGTATCCGCACTTCCGCGTTCAAGGCAGGTAGCGCCGAGGCCACCCTGTTCAACATGGACATCAGCGATCTTGTTGTGCAGGGTGGTGGTGCCGGCAACGTGTTCCGCAATGCCGGCCGCGCCCAGCATACCGGCATCGAGTTGGCTGGTCGCGTGAACACGGGGCAGCTGCTGTTCGGCCAGCAAAACAATGTCTTTGTCAGTGCCAGCTATACCAACCTGTTCACTGCCAAGTTCAAGGACACTGGGACCGTTGCCGGCGAGGGCGAGGATGGTTATGGCTCTTACGAGTCGGGCAACCGCTTGCCCTATGCACCCCGCCACATGCTGACGCTGAACCTCTCGTATGAGCGTCCGGACGGCTGGCGTGGACGCATTGGCCTGACGCACCTGAGCCGCCAGTTCGCGAACACGGAAAACTATCGCGGAACCTCGCCAGAGGGTGATGTGAGTGTGGCGCAGGAAGACGAGGGTCTGTTCGGTGAAATCCCGGCACTCACGCTGGCGAATGCATCGCTGAGCTACACGCCGGTGGGGCAGAAGACGACCTGGTTTGCGACGGTCGAGAACCTGACCGACAAGCGCTACTTCAACTCGCGCACCAACGGCCTGCAGCCGGGACGCCCGCGCATGGTGTTCGTCGGCGTCCGCTACAGCTTCTGATCGTCGGTTGGGAGAACTTCCTGACAGCTTGGGAAGTTCTCCTGTTGCCACCCACCATCCACCACTTCATCATTCAAGGGCAACGGCGCTGCTAGCAAATTTTTGCAGTGCCTGTGCTTCACTCTCATAGGCTTGATCATAGGCTTGAAGCGGCGCTGGCCTCGGCCTCGCCGCTTTTTTTTCTGTGCACGCCAAAGGGGCAACGCGATTCTGCGTCAAAGCAAGCCGGAATGTCCGGTTCCTGCTACTCGACCTTCCAGCTGCCCGACTTCCCGCCATGCTTTTCCATCACGCGGATGTCCGTCATCACCATGCCGCGGTCGATGGCCTTGCACATGTCGTAGATGGTAAAAAACCGCAT
>JAIXQS010000128.1 GCA_027485615.1 Verrucomicrobiaceae bacterium | reverse complement strand
ATGTCCGGCCGCGCGGCTTTCATCTTCTCGCAGATCTCGATGAACTTCGCGTTCTTGTAGGGGCGCCGCATCGCTTTCAAAATCGTGTCCGATCCGCTCTGCATCGGGAAATGGATGTGCGACATCAGTTTCGGCAGGTAGGTGAAAGCCGCGACGAGATCATCCCGGTATCCGATCGGATGCGGTGAGGTGAAACGAATGCGCTCGATGCCCTCCACGGCATGCACCGCCTCTAACAACTGCACGAACGGTGATTTCCCATCGATCTTAGGAAACTCCGTCCGCCCATACAGGTTTACGATTTGGCCGAGGAGCGTGACCTCTTTCACGCCCTGTCCGGCGAGGAATTCCACTTCCTTCACGATGTCCGCGATGGGCCTGCCCCGCTCTTTTCCGCGCGTGTCCGGCACGATGCAGAACGAGCAGCGCATGTTGCAGCCCTGCATGATGGAGACGAAGGCCGAGGCGTTGCGCGCCTTGGGCATGTGGTCGCGGATCGTGTTCTGGGAATCCGTTTCCTCCGCGATGTCGCAGACGGAACTCCCGCTCAACGAAAGTGCCGGATCGTCCATGCGCGCCTCCATGCGGCTTTTCAGGATGCCGTCCACGTATTCGAAAACCTTGTGGTATTTCTGCGTGCCGACGACGAGATCGAGGTGCGGGATGCGCTCGAAAAGCTCCTGCCCGCGGGATTGCGCCATGCAGCCCATGAAGCCATAGACCACGTGCGCCCGCTTCTGCCGCTGGGCGCCCATGATGCCCATTTTCCCCAAGGCCTTCTGCTCCGCCTGGTCGCGCACCGAGCAGGTATTGATCAGGATCGCGTCGGCGTCCTTTTCCGTCGGCGTCAGGGTGTAGCCGCCCTCGGTGAACATCCGCGCCACCTGCTCGGTGTCGCGCTCGTTCATCTGGCAGCCGTAGGTCTTGAGATAAACTTTCGGCATCAGCGGGGAAATAGGTCACGCCAGCTTCAGGCGCTCGTCGGATGCGAGTTTCTCGGTGAGCGTGGGATAGCCGCCCGCGAGCTGCATGTTGAAGCAGTGGAGATAGAGGGTGAAAATCTTGGGATCGAAGACATCGGCGAGCTTGTCCACGGTCGCGTCGAGGCGCTCCTTGTCGAGAGCCTTGGGCAGATCGCCGACCACGGAGCCCTTGCCGTCGTGCGGGATGCCCATGCCATCGCAGAACATGCCGAGCATGGATTGCTGGCCGGCCATCAGGTAAGCCTGCAGGATCTGCTCGCCGATGTCATCGCAGGCCTTGACCTGGAGGGTCTTGTGGATCCACGCGTATTGCTCGGCCAGGGATTTCTGCTGGATGAAAACCGGGCGCAGCTTGCGCCTGCCTGCGAGGGTGGCGACGGCGGTCTTGTAAACGTTGCGGTCGTTCGCCCTGAACCAGTCAAGGATTTCGGTGACAACGGCGGGATCGACGGCGGAGAAAATTTCGTGGGATTTCAAAACGAGTGGGGATGGATGTGGGGCAAAGTCAAATCGCTACGCCCTCGGAACGCAACCCTCTTCACACTTCCACTTTAGGTTTAAAACTTAAAGTTTATGGTTTAGGAATCCCCCATGCGCAACCCCGCCCCCATCATCGCCACCCTCTGCCTTGGGCTTCTGGTCGTATTCCTGCTACTGCGAACCAAAACCCCGGAGCCATCGGCGCCACCAGCCATCCCGGAAAAGCCCGTTCCCCCCAACCCCACCGCCCTCTCCATCCTCGCCGAAAACCCCGATTGGATTTCCCTCGAAGCCTACCAGCGCACCATTTCCCGCAGTGATTTCGAGAAACTCCTCACCGATATTTTCACCACCGACGACACCTGGCGCGAGTTCATCCTGATCCGCGACGAACACGCCGAGATCATCACCTCCTCCGATCCCGCCAAGCCACCCTTCGTCCTCAGCTTCGCCACCCCGGAAAACACCCTCCCCACCCCGCGCGGGTGGAAGGACACCGCCACACTCCCCATCCCGCCCGAGGGGAAACCCCTCTCCAACCTCCACATCGCCATCGATCCCGGCCACATCGGCGGCGAGTGGGCGAAGATCGAGGAACGCTGGTTCCAGATCGGAAACGAAAAGCCCGTCACCGAAGGCGATATGACCCTTGATGTCGCCAAGATGCTGAAACCCCTGCTCGAAGAACTCGGAGCCACCGTCACCCTCGTCCGCGACAAGCCCGAACCCGTCACCCCGCTGCGCCCGGAAAACCTCGCCTCCCTCGCCGCCGGGAGCGCCACCGAAGACCCCAACTCCCTCCGCAAACTCGCCGAGCGCCTCTTCTACCGCACCGCCGAGATCCGCGCCCGCGCCGACCTCGTCAACCAAACCATCAAGCCCGACCTCGTCCTCTGCCTCCACTTCAACGCCGAGGCATGGGGCGACCCCAACAACCCCACCCTCATTCCGCGCACCCATTTCCACATCCTCCTCAACGGAGCCTACACCCCCGATGAAGTCCGCCTCGCCGACCAACGCTTCGCCCTCCTGAAAAAGCTGCTCCAGCGCACCCACGAGGAGGAGGCGCTCGTCGGCAAAACCGTCGCCGATACCTTCGTGGAAATCTCCGGCCTCCCCGCCTACATCTACCCGCCCGGCGGCAACAACGTCCGCCCCGTCCCCTCCAGCCCGCTCCTCTACGCCCGCAACCTCCTCGCCAACCGCCTCTACGATTGCCCCGTCGTTTTCATGGAACCCTACGTCATGAACTCCACCCAAGACTACGCCCGCATCCAGGCCGGCGACTACGATGGCCTCCGCGAAATCAACGGCAAACCCCTCCCCTCCATCTTCCGCGAATACGCCGAAGCCCTCGCCCAAGGCCTCGCGAAGCACTACGCGCGGTAGGGTCGCCGCGCCGGGGCGACCGCCACTTTCGCCGTTTGGCGGCAACGACAAGCACTCCGGGGAGTCCCCGCCCGCGCCACCCGTGATCTGCGCACGCCGAAAGAGGGCTTCCGCAGGATTGTCACCATGTGGTGAAGCCTTGGGAATCCATGTTTCAGAACGTCCAGACGAGGTCGACCGTGACGCGGTCTTTCATGAGGCTGTCCCTGTCATCGGTGAGGGGGATATCGTAGGCAACGCCGCAGGTGGCGGCTTCGGTGAGGCGTGAGCGGAAACCGATGGCGGCGGAGACGAAGTCGCGGTTGTTGCCGGAGTTCACGGCGCCGAGGTTGAAGGGGTCTCCCCCTTCGAACGGGATGACGGCGGGGACGGCTCCGCCGACGTGGTTGGGGTAATTGCCGGGGTCGATGACGTGGAACCAGTTCAACTCCACGAGCGGGATGAACCACGAGCAGACCTCGTAGCTGGCGTGGGCGCTCATCCAGCCGTTGGTGGATTGCCCGCTGGAGAACGGGATCTGCGCACCGGAGGCGGCGGCAAACTGCCAGTCGTCCACGAGCTTGACGCCGGAGAGGATGAGATTGACCAGGCCATTGCCCTCGCGCTGGAGGACGTCGGAATTTCCGGTGGGGAGCTCGAAGGTCATGGTGCCGCTGAGGGCGGTTTGGGAGATGGGCCCGAGGATGAAGGCGTATTTCAGGCCGGCTCCGAGGTGGGGGCCGTTTCCGTGATGACGGTGCCGGCGGTGGCCAGCGTGGTGGCGAGGCTGATGAGGCCGAGGGTTGCGGTGGTGGTGGTTTTCATGTTCGTGTTGCTATAGTTTGTTGAATTCCGCGAAATTGCGGGAGATGAGGAAAGCGGTGAGTTCGGCGACCTGGATGGGCGGGATTTTCTGGCCCCATGCCTCCATTTTCGCGCCGTTGTGGCCGGGCATGCCAGCGGGCGTGCCCTCGTTGATGATGCGGAAGATATCCATGGGCTTGGAGCCGTATTCCCACTGGCCATCGGTCAGGGAGCGGCCGGGGAGCGGGACGGACTGGCCTCCGCCGATATCGAACTTCGCGGCGAGATCCTGGCCGTGGCAGGCGACGCAGTTCGCCATGTAGGTCGTTTCGCCGTTGGCGACGATGGCTGGATCGGCGGCCCACTCGTTGACGAGGGCTTCATCGTTGAGCTTGGCGAGCATTTCCTCCAGCGCCTTGGATTTGGCCTCGGCGATGACGGCCATCGCCTGATCGATGCGGTGTGCGTCGGTCTTGGTCCATCCGAACTGGTAGTAGGCGATCCAATAACCGAAGAAGAACAGCAGTGCGCCAAAGAAGATGAACAGCCACCAGTTGGGCAGGGTCTGGTCGTATTCCTGGATGCCGTCGTAGACGTGCTCTCGGAGGACGACTTCGCCTTTCTTCTGGGCATACTGGCCTGGGCGGATTTCTGGTTCTTCTGACATAACTGGATAATGTGAGGGATTTCAACGCAGAGCCGCAAAGTGCACAGAGGACACGCGAAGCTTAGGTTGCGCTTTTGTTAGAGTTTAAGATTTAGGGTTTGGAATTTTCCCCGAAGGGTATGTCGGCGAGCTCTTCGCGGCGTGCCTTGGAAAGGGTGAGTGCGCGGATCGTGGCGGTGAGGAACACGGTGGCGGTGACGGCGAAGGAAACGATGGGAACGATGAGCGCCCAGTCTTCCATGATGATTCTTTTGAGCATGGCGGGAAAAAGCCAGGGGTTATTTGTTAGACGTTGTTGCCGGGGCGGGTTTCGTGCCCGCATCGCGGATGGTATCGGGGTCGAGGGCGGAGGGTTTGCGCTCGTGATCGAGGGCTTCGTAGGAGCCGACCTTCTGCATGTAGGCGATGAGGGCGACGACCTTGGACTCGGCGAGTTGGCGCATGAGTTCCGTTTCCGTGAGCTCGGTTTTATTGGGGATGAAGGCACCGGCTTTCACAAGGGCGGCGGAGATTTCCATGGCCTGGTCGCGGGCGCTCTGCTCGATGGCGTCCTTGCTCATTTTCGGATACGGCACGCCGAGGAAAGTCATGGTGGCGATGCGCTTGGGCAGGGTTTTGAAATCGGCCTTGGTGTCGTAAAGGAAGGGATAGGGCGGCATGTTCGAGCCGGGCGAGGTCTGGCGCGGATCCCAGAAGTGGTTGAAGTGCCAGAGGTTGTCGCGACGCCCGGATCGCATGGTTTGCGATCCGGCTACGAGCGCGCCGCCCTCGCGGGCGAGATCCGGGCCGGTGCGTTTGGAACCCCATTGGTGGGGGAAATCATAGAGCGACTCGCCCATGCGGCTGTAACCCTGCTCCGGGGTCGGGCCGTAGCGCATCACATCGGGGACGAGGGTGCGGATCATCTGCGAGTGGCAGTTGTAGCAACCTTCGGAAACAAATATGTCGCGTCCCTCCAGCTCCAGCGGGGTGTAGGGGATCTGGAGGCGCTCCTCCATGTTCGCGGACTTGTTGACAAGCAGCGAGGGGATGATCTGCACCACCCCACCGATCGCGACGGCGAAGAAGATCAGGACGGTGAAGGGCAGGTAGTTTTCCAAAAGCCTGTCGAAATACTGCGACCACGTCCGGCTGTCCTTTTTGAAAAGGGAGACGGCCTTGGCGATGAGGATGAGCGTGACGGCGAGCGCGGCCTTGTCCGCATGGTGCGGCAGGAGGAACCAGAGGATCATGAAAGCCACGGCGAGCACGGCGTAGATCACGGGATCCTGGCGCAGGGACTCGCCGAGGGACATGGTGTCCTTTTTCGTTTTCTCAAGAAGCGTGACCTCGCAGGTGTCATCGACCGCCTTGCCGCTGCGTGCGGTCATGAAGATGTTGAAGGCGCAGAGCAGGAAGCCGACGAGGTAGAAGGTGCCGCCGATCGAGCGGATGATGTAGAGGGCGTTGATCTGGCGCAGGGTCTCGACGAACTCGTATTTCAGGGTGGCTCCGCCGGTGTTCGTTTCCGCGAGCATGAGTCCTTGGGTGACGCCAGCGACCCACATGGAGGCGACGTAAAGCAGGATGCCGACGAGGCCGATCCAGAAGTGAAAGTTTGCCAACGAGGTGGACCAGAGCTTGGTTTTCCAAAGGCGCGGGGCGAGCCAGTAGAACATGCCGGCGGCCATGAAACCGTTCCAGCCGAGGGCGCCGGAGTGGACGTGGCCGACCGTCCAGTCGGTGTAGTGGGAAAGCGAATTCACCGCGCGGATGGAAAGCAGCGGCCCCTCGAAGGTGGCCATGCCGTAGAAGGTGACGGCGACGGCGAAGAACTTGATGACGGGGTCGGTGCGGAGCTTGTCCCATGCGCCGCGGAGGGTGAGCAGGCCGTTGAGCATGCCGGCCCAGGATGGCGCCCAGAGCATCAGCGAGAACAGCATGCCGAGGATCTGAAGCCAGTGCGGCAGGGCGGTGTTGAGAAGGTGGTGGGGGCCGGCCCAGATGTAGATGAAGACCAGCGCCCAGAAGTGGATGATCGAGAGGCGGTAGGAATACACCGGGCGCTCCGCCGCTTTCGGGATGAAATAATACATGATCCCGAGGATCGGGGTGGTCAGGAAGAACGCGACGGCGTTGTGGCCGTACCACCACTGCACCAGCGCATCCTGCACACCGCCGAAGAGCGGGTAGGAATGGGTGAGCGAGGTGGGGATGGAGAGGTGGTTAACTACGTAGAGGAGCGCGATGGTGACGATCGTCGCGATGTAGAACCACAGGGAGACGTAGAGGGATTTCTCGTTTCGTTTCGCGAGGGTCCAGAAAAAGTTGGCTCCGAAGACGATCCAGATGACGACGACGGCGATGTTGATGGGCCAGATGAGCTCGGCGTATTCCTTGCTGCGGGTGAGGCCGATGGGAAGGGTGATGGCGGCGGATACGATGATGAGCTGCCAGCCCCAGAAATGGATCGCGGAGAGCAGATCCGATGCCGTGCGGCATTTGCACAGCCGCTGGGTGGAATAATAGACGCCCGCGAAAACCATGTTCCCGACGAAGGCGAAGATCACCGCGTTCGTGTGGAGCGGGCGGATGCGGCCGAAGGTGATGTAGGAAAGCCCCTCGCCCTTGAAGAGGCCGAAGGTGATCGCTTCGAGAAATTTCCCGTTCATCTGCCACCACGAGAGCTGGGTGGCGGCGAGCACGCCGACAATCATGCCGACGATCCCCCAGATGATGGAGGCGGACATGAAGCGGCGGACGGTCTTGTCGTCGTAGGTAATTTGCGAGGTCATGGTTTGGGAAGTTTCGGCGAAGGCGGGTCGAAGGGGATGAGGGAGTCGTGCTCCAGCGAGGAGCGGCGGGCGCGGCGCGATTCGACGGCGAAGCACACGACGAAAATCGCCGCGAGGCAGGAGCTGACGAGGATGGTCACGGCGAGCACGTTCACGGCATCATTGGAGCAGGCCGCCGCGAATCGCGCATCGCACGGCTTGCGTTTGACTGCGCGTATTCCGCGCAAAGGGCGTATTTTCGGATGGCGCGCGGGGGGGAAGGCGGAGAGTTTTGGCACCGAATGATCCAGCGACTGCCCTTTTCCCACCAAGGCACCGACGGCGACATCAAGCGGCTGCGGGTGTTGCTGGGAGAGGTGTTCTCGCTCGCCGGGCTGCGGTTTTCAGGGAAACACGCGGTGCTGAACCTTGCTTGCGGGCGGGCGGATGAGACGGGCGCGCTGGCTGCAGCGCTGGCACCGGCCGAGATCGGATTTTACCTCGGCATGGATCTTCGGGCCGATGCGATCGAGGAGGCGGCGAAACGCTGGGAACTGCCGGACGGGGAAATCCATTTCCGCGCGGGCAACGCCGCAGTGATAGGCCGGATGGAGGGCTTGCCGGAGTTCGACATGGTCTTCATCCGCCACCAGAACTACTGGCACGAGCCGCTGGTGTGGGAGGGCATCCTGGAGGAGGCGCTGGCCGCGCTGAAGGACGGCGGCCATCTCGTATGCACGTCGTACTTCGATCTCGAGCACGAGCTCATGCTCGCAAGCATGAGGGCGCGCGGCGCGAAACTGCTGGCGAACGTCCGCCACGCCAAATCACGCCCGCTGCAGGACGCGGAGGGGAAAAGCGTGGATCGCTGGGTGGCGGTGTTCGGGAAGTGAACGGCCTCAGATACGCGCGATGACCTTTTCCGCTTCGAAACGCGCCTTCGGAGCCACGGCGTATTTGTCCTCCGCAGAGCGGTAGCCGAGGGCGCAGGCGACGGCGGTGGCGTAGCCGGTGCCGGGGAGTCCGAGGATGGTGTCGTAATCGGCGGGGGAAATGCCTTCGAGCGGGCAGGAATCGATGCCGAGGACGGCAGCGGAGGTCATGAGCTGGCCGAGCGCGATGTAAACCTGGCGGGTGTTCCATGCCTGCTTTTCCGCAGGGGTCATGGCGGAGGAGAAGGAGGAGATCATCCCGGAAAGTCCCGCCAGCGCCTCGGCCGGCGTGCCCTGCACTTCGGAAAGGCGGGCGATCCATGAGTCGATATCGGCCTGGGCGAGATCGGTGCGGGCGGTGAGGACGACGAGGTGGGAGGCATCGGTGACCTGGCCCTGCCCCCACGAGGCGGCCTTGAGTTTTTCGCGGATTTCCGGATGATCGATCACCAGGAATTTCCACGGCTGGAGGCCGAAGGAAGACGGCGTGAGGACGAGGGATTGCTCAAAGGCGTCCCAGATTTCGGCGGGGATTTTACGCGCGGCATCGAAGGCCTTGGTGGCGTAGCGGAAGCGGAGGGCGGCGAGGAGTTCGGACGGCTGCATGGTCATGGCGCAGGACTATTCCGCATCAAGCTTGAAAGGCAAGGAGGCGGAGGGAAAATCTTTCAGCGTGAGGCTGAAAATCACGCCGAACTCGTCCTCGAAGCGGTTGTCGCGGTGGGTGATGCCCATTCCGGCGACCCAGTTCCCGAAGTCGCGGTGCAAGGTGTATTGCTGGACTTCCAGGGTTCCGTCGTCCATTTCGAATGTATGCTGGGTGCCGATGCCCCAGTTTTCCGCGAGGCGGAGGTAGGTGCCGAGGGCGATGCGGTTGGAATCGAGGAGGACGGGGTGGTTGTTGAGCTGGCGGTAGGCGAAGAAGAGCTCCATGTCCTGCCATGGCATGAAACGGAGGCGGGAATTGATTTCCGAGAAACCCGAGCCGCTGTCTAAGAGCGGGAACTGTGTCTCCAGATCGATGCCGAGCCATGGCAGCGGCTGCCAGCGGATGTCGTTGTAAAGGTTGGACCATTCGCGGTCGCCCTCGGGGTCATCGATGTATTTGTCCATGTAAGTGTCCATGAACAGCCACTCATGGGATTGTCCGTCGCGGCGGGTGATGAGGTGGTTCCGCGCACCGAAGCGCAGGATGTTCCAGCTCTCGACCTCATCGATGGCGGTGAAACTCGTGGTCTGCATCGGCCGCGGGCGGGTGGTGAAGGTGAGCCGGTCGATCTTCGGGTAATCGCGGTCGAGTTCATCGACGGCGACGACCGACCAGGCGGTGTAGGGCTGTATGACGTGCAACAGGCCGCGAACGCCCGGCAGGGAGTCGTTCGCCGAGCCGTAATCGCTGGAAAATTTCACCGCCGCCTCCGCGCCGCCGTGGAGCATGAAGCGGGCATCCGAGTCCGCCGGGCTTTGGACGCCGGAATAGTGGGCGTATGCCGCACCGAGGTGGGGAGTGAAGCTGAACCAATCACCATATGAGTATGGCAGGGAGAAGGAATGATTGCTGTGGAAACGGTTGAATCCCGTGTCCAGGAGCTGCGAGCGGAGCGCCGGGATGCGGGGATCGCCGGGCGGCAGCGCACGGATGTTCTGCACCAGCGAGCGCTCGTATCCGTTGAGCTGGGCGAGCAGGCCGGGCACCTGCGGATCCCCAACAGGAAGGGCGAGCAGGGGGGTGATGATGCTGGAGCGGATCAAATCGCCCGCTTCGACACCACGGACGGAAAAGGAAGTCTGCCCCTCATGCTGCAGGGGCAGGCCGAAGAACGGACGCCTTGCCTGGTCGAAGGCAATCTCGGGACTCTGCGTGTCCGCACGGTAGAAATCGTTCACGCGGAAACGCCCGAAAATCGACAGCAGCGATTCATCGTCGCGGCGGTAGAGCCCGATGGTGTTGTCGGGGGAGGGGTTCGTGCGGTAGATCTCCGGCGCGAAATCCTCCAGGTAGTATTGGTCGGAAAGGTAGGTGAGGTTCGTGTCCAGCCGCCAGTCCGCATCGTCCTCGAAGTCAAGTATCTGGCGGTCCTTGAGCTGGATCTGGAAGCGGTTCTCAGTGACCCCGAAGCGCGGGATTCCGGTCCGGGTTTCCCCCGGGTCCAAGTCGTTCAGGTAGTAAAGGCTCAGGCCGGAGATCTCCTCACCGTGTTCCTCGCGGGTGTCCACCAGGTCGAGGCCGACCGCCACCCCGCGGCTCGCGCGCAGGTCGAAGCGCCACCGGGAAAGCAGCCACGCGTCCTCGTTCTCGCCGGTGTCCGGGTTACGCTCGCCGCCGAGCATGATGCCGTAAGTGTTGAGCAGGAAAGGCCCCCAGTTTGACCGTGCGCCGGGCACGAAATGGTAGCCGAGCTCCGAATCGAGCGGCTGGCTCAGGTAGGGCAGCCAGAAAACAGGGGTATCGCCCGCGTAGAGCTTCAGGTTCTTGAAAGTGACCTTATCCCCGGGATAAACCGTGGTGCGGTCGGAGCGCACCCAATAGTTCGGATGCTCCACATCATGCCCGGTTACGCCCGCGTTCTCGCCCACAAAGACCGTCCTGTCGCCGGTGGATACCGCGCTGAATTTCCCCGCCTCCAGCAGGATGGGATCCATCGAAATCCGCAGGCCGGAGGCATCCAGCGTCCCGGTTTCGTAGAAATAGACGGCACGGTCGCCGCGCTGGAGCACGTTGCCTTGGTAAACGGAGACATTGCCGTGGAAAGTGACGGATTTGCCCTTGAGATCGATGTCCGCCCGGTCGGCGAAAACCTCCAGGCCGTTGTCGCCCTGCACCTTCACCGGGCCGCCGAGGCGGATGCCTTCCTCAAGGTTGCCCTCGATCTTGCCGCCCAGGTTGGTGATCTTCAGGTTTTCCGGCAGCGCAGGCCCGAGGGGCACGCCGCCGAAGGGGATGTCCGGCGCGGGCACCGGCTGGATCAGGTCCACGGGCGGCGGCACCGCTCCCTCGGGGAGAAGCTGCCCTCCCCCCTCCTCCTGCGCGTGCAGGGAAAACATAAGCAACGGCGCGACCCAAAGCGGTGCGAGAAAACGGGCGTGGGACATCGCCGCAAAGTCAACGGAAGCGGGCGGGGGAAGTAAAGGAGCAAGACGGCCCGCCGCATTTCCCATGAGGAGGTCAGGAAACTTAGGCGGCTTGTGAGAGTAACGTCAAAGGCCTGGCACCCGCTACCGAGAGCGCGCCTCCGATTCAGGTTGAGGGTTGTCGCCACCCTCCGAATCCGACTCGGAGCGGGTAGCGGGTTGTCCAGTGCCGCTTTGTTCGGCTTGTTTTGGTGTAGCAAAGCAACTCCTGATCAAGAGCCAAAATGTGATCCAACCTACCGATAATGCCATGCGAATAAAAGTGGGGAGTTGGTGCTCTGCAAACGGAGACTCCTTGATCTCCTGCAAGAGTCGAAAGCTGAAATAAATCGACTGCATGCTCAAAAATGCGAAAAATCCAAAAAGTAACGTCACTATGGTAGACCGCCATACTCTCTCAGTATCCCACTCTAAAACATTCAATCTGTCCGTAATTCTTTTCACAGCCCGTAGGCACATCATAATGAAAAATGGGAGTCCCACTACAGCCACGACAAACTCTCCGATAATTGGTATGCCTATCGAATCTGCCTCTGGTGGATACCATCCTAGCCGCTGGGTTACCTCATAGTAGCTAATCATGATTAAGGGATGAATGCCCCAGAGAGAAATCCCCAATAGCCAAATAATCCACTTAGCGGCGATTCGAGGTATCTTCATTTTATTGCCCAACACTTGGTATTGATTCACCCCAGAAGGGTTGAATCGAATCCAAGATTTTTTCCTTTCTGAGTTCGGAAGATAACCGGGGTGTCAAGCTTGCGTCCGGAGGGCTGCGAGGCATGCGTTCTTAAGCGGGGGGGGTTGGGGAAACCCGCCGGCAACCGCCGGGGATGCGAAAACCGCAAGCAGGATACGCACCCGCTTGCGGTTTGCAGTGGAGATTGATCGGCATCCGGCCCCCTCCGGCTCCAAACTATCAGGTTGCGGGCATTCCCGGCTATCCCTAGTATCCGGATATGGTCATTGATGAAAAATTCCGGGCCGATGCGAAATCCCTTTGCACGCGCTTCGGCATCAAACGGCTTTCCGTCTTCGGGTCCGTTTCCCGTGGAGAGGAACGTGAGGACAGCGATATCGACTTCCTCGCGGAGTTCGATACCCCCACCCCGGCCACCATGCCAGACCGCTATTTCGGCTTCATCGAGGAGGCGGGGAAACGTTTCAACAGGCAGATCCAGCTCCTGACTCCCGGCATGATCCGCAACCCCCATTTCAGAAAATCCATTTCCCGGGACCTCACCGTCATCCATGAATGAGTTTTCCCTCACCTGTTTCTATGATGCGCTGACGGCTGCAAGGGCCATCGCCTCCTTCTGCGCCGGCAAAACCTTCGCAGACTACCAAAAGGACGACATGCTCGCCTCCGCGGTGGAGCGGAAATTCGAAATCATCGGAGAAGCCCTCGTCCGCATCAGGCGCAAGCACCCGGACGATCTCTCCCTGCTATCCGATACGGCGGCCATCATCGGCTTCAGAAACATCCTGGCCCACACCTACGATCACGTTGAGGAAACCGTTATCTGGGGCATCATCTCGGAAAAAATCCCGGGATTCATCCACGAGCTGGAGCAAATCGAAGGCATCGAAGCCTGAGCGCGGCTTGCCGACATCAGACGCGTATCCCCTTGATCTGGAGGAACTCGGGGCTTTGGGCGCCGTATTGGGCTCTCCGGTTTCCTTGGAAGGCAACCTGATTCATTGGAAAGGGTAACCGACCTGCTGAAAGAGCCAAAGTGACCACTAGTAGGCGCGATGGATTTCTAATCAGCGAAGGCTATTTTCCTTTTTGGCCATGTGCATTTCCTTGTCTTGCGTAAGCAGATGTTTTCTACACGAGGTGTTTCCACGGAAGAATGGATTTCTTTAACGTAAAGGAATGGCGCGCCGGGGTGAAGCTCGAATTTAATCAGACAGCTTCCTCGGCGTCGCCATGTCCGGCTTGTTATGCTCTTTTGAATTATTACCATCGATAAAGTCCTTCATCATGATCATATACGAAAATCCATTCTTTGAGCTTGTTCCGGTGCTGAAGCCAATCACAAGCCGTTTTAATGTTTCGATCTCGCCCGTAAAATGAAACATCTTTTTCTCCTTCGATGGCGATTGCTGAATCGACGCCTGGAAATCATCCAGAATGACGTGGCAACGTAAATCGAGTAGGTAATGTTTATTCTCAGGAAGGAAGCAGACAACGAGCGTCTTCTTCTCCGAGTTTTCTATCGGATAAATTCCTACCGTTACATTGTGATCTGTTAGCGTTCCGGGCTTAAGGAACTCTACGGCGATATCCGCGTATGTGCTCTGGGAAACAAGTAGAGTAATGGCTAAGGCTAAATTTTTCATATTCTTGCATAACATGGGTATTAGTATCACCGACCGCCGATATGCGGGACGGTCATTTCAGTTAGGAAGGTGGGGAAATGGGGTGCGGGTGTCAAACAGGGTCTTGGTTTGCGGGGATGTGTTCAGGAAGGATGAAAAGTCCGGGCATGTTGGGAGAGCCGCGGTCGCCCCGGCGGGACGACCCGCACGTTTTGGCATCGCATTGCTTTGTGCAACCGTGTGGAAAGGGTAGGGAGAGGAGGGGACTTCAAGTCCCTCCGACGGACTGGGACTGCAAGTCCCAGCCACGGGCGGGATGGGCGTTTCCGCATTCACTCGCTGAGGATCAGCGTCTTGGTCTCCCACGGGGTGGCGGAGACGGTTTGCCAGACCTCCGGGGTGAAGGCGGTCTTCGCGGGATCGAAGGCGAGGACGACGACCTCGCATTTTTTCCCGGCCATGTCGGGGGTGAGGGGGAAGAAGAAGGTGTAATTGCCATCGGTCTTGCGGACGGGGTATTCCCAGGGGTTCACGGGGAAGGAAGGCGCGCGGTCGGCGGGGCCGATGATTTTCCCGTCCACTTTCAGGGACGCCCATACGCCCTCGCGGCCGTGTTCGCCGTTGCAGGCGACGGCGAGGTAGCCGGTTTTCGGGGTTTTCTCCAGGACGAAGGGCAGCGACCATGCCTTTTGCACCTCGCGGAAGGCGGGGAAGAGGTAGGACATGCGCCAGCCGGTGCGGTCGAGTTCCTTGCCGCCGGTCACGCCGCGGATCTCGGCGAGCTTGGAGGGGACGAGGTTCGTGCGGATGTAGCGAAATTGCCCTGGGCATTCGATGCGGATGTTGCGGCCATCCTGCACGAGTTTGGCGGGCGACCAGGTTTTGAGATCGGCGGAAACCTCGGCGCGGCGGGCTTCGGTGATTTCCGAGTGGAGGATTTCGCCTGCGGCGGGGGCTTCGAGAAGGATGTGGTCGAGCGGCTGCGCCCTGCCGAGATCGATGCGCAGGTAGCGGCTCTCGGGTTCCTTTTCGCGCATGCGGAGGAAGTCGTAAACAGTCTCCGCCTTGCCATCGAAGAGGTATCCCTGGAGGATGCCGCGCTCGGCGATGATGGGTTGGTTCACGAAGAAATCGCGGGCGGTCTGCACCTGCGGGATTTCGGTCGCGCCGGAGCGGCGGAGGGAGCGGTGCTCGAGCGGATCGTTGTCGGCGGCGAAGCAGCCGGTTTCGTAGATCTCCTCCGCGTCGGCGGGTGTCTCCACCACTTTCGGTGAGCCGACCTTGCGGTGCCACGCGTCGCGGTCGGGCGTTCCGGGAAAGGAAAGCTCCGCCGTTTTTCCGGCGATCAGGTCGGGGACGGGCTTGCCGTCGAGGGTGGCTTTTGAAAATTTCCGGCCGCCTGCGAGGGAAACGGAAGACTTCTCCCCTGCCCCGCCGAGGATGTTGATGATGACGTCCTTTCCGGGAACATCGCGGACGAGTTCGTAATCGCTTCCCTTGAGTCCGACCTCTTCGATTTTCCCGGCACTCGCCAGCAGCAGGCAACTGCGGAACGGCGCGACCTCCACGGAGACCTCCTCGCCGTATTCGAAGGTGCCGAGAATCTCCTCGCCGGGATGATGGCGGCGGAGGCTGACGGGCGCTTTCGAATCGAGGCCGATGGAGGCATCGAGCTTCACCTTGTACGTGACCGGCTCCCAGGTGAGGTTGCGGAGGGTGATGAGGCGGGTCTTGCCATCGCCGCGCGAGGCGGAGAGCGGGCCGTAGCGTTTTTCATCGAGCACCATGCCTTTTACCATGATGTCGCGGTAACGGCGGTGGAGGTTGTAGATGCGGGCGAGCCTGGGGAACTCGTCGTCGCGGAGGAACCATGGGTTCGCGTAGATTTCCGGGGCGAGGATGAGGCTGCGGTTGAAGGCCTGGAGGATGAGATCGTCCTCCCAGAAATCGAGGCAGGAGGAAATGCAGACGCCGTGGTCTTCGGTGAGGCGTTTCAGATCCGGCACCATGCCGCGCGAGATGGCCTGGACGCGGTTGTGGGTGCCGGTGCTGTCCTTGTTCACCATGTGGACGTCGATGTAGGTCTCCGCGCCGCCCCAGAGGAAAGTGGTGGCGTGCTCCTTCGCATCGCCGAGGTCGAGGCGGTGGTTGAGGAGGATGAGGTCGGGGCTGTGCTTGCGGCACTCGGTCATCAGGCGGGCGAAGGCATCCCGCTTCTCCGGGCGGAGCTGGGTGCAGACGGCGTCCATTTTGAAAAGGGCGAACTCATAGTCCCGGCAGAACCCGACGAGCATGTCGATGCGCTTTTTCTCCTCCTCCGGCGTATCGCCGAAACCGTCCGGCCCAAGCCAGACGCCGAGGCGGCAATCGAAGCTTTTCGCGTATTCGTAGATCGGCTTGAAGCCGCGCGGGAACTGCGCCTTGAACTTCTCCGTCTCGGTGCTGCCGTAATATTCCGGGCCGTCGATGGCTCCCGCGTCGAACGCGTAGATGTCCAGTTTCATCCCATACTCGTCGTGGAGCCATTTGAAAAAGGCGAGGTTCGCGAGCGTCTGCGCCTCGGTGGAGCCTTCGTTCGTGTTGTTGATCCAAGAGAAATACTGGGACAGCGAGGGCGTGCTCTCGGTCGCACCCGGGATCACCTCGGCGGATGAAATCGGCGTGGTTATGAGGAGACCGGAGATTGCGGCGGCGAGGGCGGGTAAGGGGATGATGTGCATGAGTTATGGGATGACGGTGAAGCGGTAGGTGCCGGAGCCGAGGTGAAACCTGTGGCAATTCACGCCGGGATTAAAATCCATGCCATCAACACCATCGGCGTCCTGAATGGGCTTTCCGCCTTCCATAAGGGAACTTCCTTTCGCACCGGGCAGCCAAACGAGGGCTTCGGAGTCGGGCGGGATGGTGATTTCGAATTCGGTTTTCCCCTCCCCTTTCGTCCAGTTTGAAATGACGGAGCCGCGGATCGTGCGGTGCGAGCACATCACCTGGGTGATGCCATCGACAAGCTGCGGGCGAATCACGATGCGATCCGCGCCCACCGCGTCCTCCGCCACCTGGATGCCGCCGAGCCAGCGGTGGAACCAGCCGGAGATGGAGCCAAACATCGGGTGATTGTGGGATTTCACGTTGTCGGTTCCCTGCCAATCCTCCCAGAGGGTCGTCGCGCCGTTTTCCAGCATCCAGCCCCATGAGGGGAACGTTTTCTTCACCGCGAGTTGGTATGCGAGGTCGCTGCGCCCGCCTTTGGACAGCTCCTCCATCAGGAAACGGGTGCCGTAAATGCCGGTGGTCAGGGCGGGGCCGTTTTCCGCTCCGTTCACGGCATCGACGAGGCGCTCGAACGCCTTCCACCTTTCCTCAGGCGACACCGCCCCGAAGCCGAGGGCGAAAAGCTGTTCGGTCTGTGATCCGGTCGCCGCCTTGCCGGTTTCGGGATCGTAGAAAGCCTCGCCCCAGGCAACCGCCGATTCCTTGGCCATGGCATGGCAGCGGGCAGCGGCTTCCTTGTTTCCGATGATCTCCGCGAGGCGGGCGCAGCGGCTGGCGGCATCCACGAACATCGGCGTGAGCATCTCCGGGCCTTTGGATTGCGTGAGCGCCTCGTGGTCGCCGAGGCCTTTGACGACAAGGCCGTCCTTGCGCGCGGCTGCTTCCGTTTCCAGCCATTTCAGCGCCACCGGAACCTGCTCCTCCAGCAAACTACGGTCCCCGTAGTGGATGTAGAGCTGCTCAAGGAGGAGCGGATGCGCCATCGCCCAGCCGACCCCGCAATAGTCGATCCCGACGAAGGGCGCGGTGTCGGTGAGACGACCGTCAGGGCGCGCGGCGTCGGCCCAGTCGCGGGCGGTTTTCGCATAGAAGCCCTGCATGTCGAAATTCATCAGGTAGGTCTCGCTGGTGACGGCGATGTCGCCGCCATAGCCGAAGCGCTCGCGGTGCGGGCAGTCGGACTGGACGCTGACGACGTTGGCGAGAAAGGTGTGGAGGCAAATTTCCTGGATCTCGTTCAGGAGCGGGTTTGAGGACGAGAATTTGCTCGCGGAGGGGAGTGCGGAATGGGTGTGGAAGGCGCGGACATCGGCGGCCGCGGGCGCTTCGGGAAGGCCGGTGACCTCCATGTAGCGGAAGGCGTGGAACGTGAAATCCGGGCGGTACGTTTCCCCGTTTCCGGCGGAGATGAACACGTCCTGCTGCCAGGCGATCTCCGGTGCGCCGGGGCCGCCGACCGATTCGTCGGAGTCCTTTTTCTTGCGTTTGATCTGCCCCGCGACGCTGGTCATCACGTTGAGCGTGCCGTCGGCGTGAAGCAGCTCGCCGAAGCGGAGCGTGACCTTGGTGCCCGCCGGGGCGTTGATTTTGATCTCGGGCACTCCGGTGAAATTTTTCCCGAAATCCACGACGTGCATGCCGGGTTTCGGCGTCGTCACGGCCACGGCGGGGATCGGTTCAAGCGAGCGCACGGGGGGAGTTTCGATGGGTTGCAGGACATCGAGCGTGTCTGCCGTGACCCGCGCGGGTTTCCACGCGGAGGCATCGAACCTGGCCTTGTCCCAGCCCGACACGGCGAGGCGGGCGTCGCGGACTTCGCCGAGGTAGAGGTTGTTGAAAAGCGTGGCTCCCGTGCCCGTTTTCCAACCTTCGCCGGTTGCTACTGTGGTTGTAGTACCATCGGCGTGCTCGGCCACCAGCATGGCGATGGCGCGGGGGCGCCCGACGGGAAGGCTGTCGCGTATGTTGCGGCTGCCCCAGAAGCGCAGAGGCAGGGGATTGTACCAGCCGTTGCCGAGCGCGATGCCGAGGCAGTTTTCGCCTTCGGAAAGCTGTTTGGTCACATCGAAGGTACTGTAGAGGACGCGCTTGTCGAAATTCGTCCACGGCGGGCCGAGCGGCTCATCGCCGACGCGGGAGCCGTTGAGGCTCGGGATGCCGATGCCGAGTCCGGCGATGTGGAGGCGGGCGCGGACGACGGGTTTTTCCAGGACGAATTCCTTGCGGAGCAGCGGGGCGGGATCGGGTTTGTAGAAGTCCTCGTCTTTTTCGGGGTTGGATTTCCCGTCATCGATCCATTTCGCGGAACCCCAATCGGGCGCACGCTCCCAGAAGGCGGGCGCGCTCCATTCCGAGGGCTTTTCACCGTCCGTCCAGACGCGGATTTTCCAGTGGCAGGGCTTGCCGGGTTGCGGCGCCTTGCCCGCGTATTTCACGAAAGGCGAGCGCTCGGTGGCGGTTTTCCCCGAGTCCCAGAGATCCGCTTTGCCCTCCGCCAAAAGCTCCGGCTTGCTGGCGGCGAGAATCTGCCACGCGGTCTGGCGGACGCCCCGCGCGTCCGACTCGATGCGCCATGAGAGTCGGGGCGCTGCGGCAGCGGCGAGCGGATCCGATTTGCCATCCGCCTTGAGATCGAGAGGAGTCACGACGGCGGATGCTTGCAGTGAAACGGCCAAGGCGAGGGCGCAGCGTAGGATCATGTTATTTCGGGATTGCGTTCAGGGTGTAGTAGGTTTCCAGCGCTTTCCAAACCGGCGCGTCGCCGAACAGGCCGGCGGTGTCGGTGAGGTGTATGTGGTAAATGCGGACGAGCCAGTTGTCCCCCTGGCCGAAACCGTTGGGCTTGAGCGTTACGGAAAGGCGGTCGGCGGAAATCTCCGCTCCGGAGATCGTTTCGTCGCGCTTGTCGTGCTGCGGAGATCCGTATTTCCCGTCGTTCGTGTAGAACCAGGAAGACATCTTGAACTTCGCGGCCAGCGCCTCGTTGTTGACATCCGCCGCGAGCGGTTTCGTGAAACGGAGGGTGAAGCCGTCCTTCGCTGCGGAAGCGCCCTGGATATCCGCCGCCACGGTTTTGCCGTCCCACACGATCTGCTGGAGCTTGTCCTGGCTGCCGCCGTTCGAGATCCAGCCACGGCCTGTCTGGCCGACAAGCAGGCTGCCGTCCGGAAGGAAAACGGGACGCATCACGCCCGAGGACATGCCCCGCGCGAAGGGAACCACGCAGCCCTGATCCTCGCCGTCCACCTTCTCGGTGACGATGCGAAAGATGGTCGAGAGCGTCTGGTCGCCGATGAAAACCTGGCCTTGGTGGACGCCGAATTTTCCGCCGGTGGTGTCCCACGCCGGGTTGCCGGGGGAGTTGGAAAGCTTGCCGTGCGGGAGCCAGACCGCGCCCTTGCGGAGCTTGTCTTTCCAGAGCGGGTATTGGATTTCGGCGGATTCCGGGGTCATGCCGGGCAGGCTGACGAGGCCGGAGATGTGGCCGTAGAACTTGCCTTGCTCAAGCGGCACCCACTTGGAGGAGCCAACGTATTCGCCCTGGTTCTCGGCATACCAGAGACGGCCGTCCGGCGCGAAACCGATGCCCGCCGGGCTGCGGAGGCCGTTCGCGTAGGGTTCAAATTTCCCCTCCGGTGTCACCCGGCAAGCCCAGCCGCGGAATCCTTCCATCGACCCCATGAACGGGCCGCCCGCGCGCCAGGAGGTTTTCTCGTTATGATGGTCATGGGAGAGATTGAGCAGGAAATAATAGTTCCCCGCCTCGTCACGGACTGGGCCGTGGGTGTATTCGTGGTAGTTTCCGTGGAAACCGAAATCGTCGCAGACCGTCTTGAACATGTCCGCGCGCCCGTCGCCATCCATGTCGATCAGGCGGGTGATTTCCGGTTTCTGGGAAATCACGATGCAATCGCCCTTGTCATCCTCGATCACCACACCGAGCGACTCGTAGGCGTTCTCCGCGAACAGCGACCATTTCCCGTCCCGGATGCGCCACACGCCGGCGGTGCGGGTGGAGACGACGATGGTGCCGTCCTTCGCGATCGCGATGCCGGTCGGCTCGAAAAGCTGGGCGCGCCCGAAGAGATCGAGCGGGGACTCCCAGGTCATCGCGGAGTAACCGGCGGGCAGTTCCAGCGGTTTCTTGCCGGGTTCGGAAGGCTTGATGACCAGAGGCTGCGGCGTCCAGTCCTCGCCGCGCGGGAGAGCGGGGCGTGCGACAAGTCTACCGTCGAAGCGGGCTTTCAAGGTGTGGAGTTTGCCATCGGCGGAAACCGGAAGAGTCCAGATATTGCCCTTCAACTCGCCGCCCTCGACGCGCACATCCGCGAGACCTTCTGCGCCCACTTGGAAGCTTTGCGCTTCCTTGATTTCGCCGCGCACCACGATGCTGAGTTCCCCGTCATCGGAGATCAGGATATCCTGCATGAGGTTGTTTTTCCCAACGCGGAACATGAACACCGGATATCCAATCTTCGGCCCAAGGCTATGACCCAGATATTCCGCGTCCAGCGCCGCGAGGCGGTCGAGTTGGTCGACCTTGTCGTTGAGATATTTGATCTGCGCTTCGGAGTCGTTCACGTCGGGTTCCTTGAACTCGAAGTCCACCACCTCGCCGCCGGAGGTCAGCGGCGCGAGCACCGGTTTGCCGTAACGCAGCATCTTCGCGCCCTTGCCCGGGTTGGAGGGCTTGCCGCCGCGGCCGTTGCGCTCTTCCTTGAGGTTGAGGAAAGCTCCCGTCCAGATCTCACGGAGCGAGAGGAAACGCGGATCGAAGGCGTAGCTCGCGCCGTTGGGCTGACCCACCACCACAGCGCGACCGCTGGTGCCCGGAACCGGCGCACGGAAAACGCGGGTGCGATCCGCCACCGGCTCCTCACCGGGGATTTCCAACGGCGAGGCCGCCGCAGGTGCGTCCTTTTTCGTAAGCATCACCTGGGCGGGTCCGGCGTTGTCGCCATCGGCCAGCGTGCGGACGTAATGCCACACCGCCTCAAGATCCTCGTCGGAAATCACCTCGGGCGCGAAGGAAGGCATCACCGCCCCGTAAGGCGTGCCTTTCGTCGGGCCGCTCTCCGCGATGGCGAGTTCGTCCCATGAGTTTCTCATGGAACGCTGGAAATAAGCCCGGTCCGCTTTCACCGACTGCCTCTTCTTTTTTCCAAGCACCTCGCGGTCGCGTGGATTTGTCACGAAAAGGCCGTGGAGGCTAGGGCCGGTCTTGGTGGCGAGGTCGTCCTTGGCGACGGAGTGGCAGACGATGCAGCCCATCGTCTCGAACAACTCCCCGCCGCGCTTGACGGCATCGAATTCCCCCTGCCCCGATGCGGCTCCCGCCGCAAGCATGGGGATCGTCATCATCGTAATCGCCTTTTTCATAATGTTCAGAACCCCCCGATTCGAGGGACGTGTGACGATGGGGCACGGCGGGCGGGCTTTCAACCCCTATCCTCTCACCCGAACAATCCGGTGATGACCTCCTCGACCTCCCGGTCATGTCAGCCTCTCAACTTCACTTTCCGCTCCAGCCACCACCGAGAGCTTTGGCGAGGGCAGCGAGAGTGATGCGCTGGTCGGCATGGAGTTGGCTCAGTGAAAGCTGGATCTGCAGCACGCCGCGCTCGGCATCGACCACTTCGAAATAGCTGGTGATCCCTTTGTCGTAGCGCTCCTGGGAGAGGCTTTTCGTATCCTGAGAACTTTTGAGCGCGCTTTCCAACGAAGCCCGCGATTTGGCGAGACCCTTGAGATCGACGAGGGCATCCTCCACTTCCCGCAAGGCGATGAGCAAGGATTGGCGGTAGGCGGCGAGAGCCTCGTCGTAGCGGCTGAGGGCGGCCTGATAGTTCGCCTTGTTGGCACCGCCTCTCAAAATCGGCGCCGCGACTCCGGCACCGAGAGAGAGCACCCTGTTTTCCCAATCGAGAAACCGTGCGACCTCGATGGACTCGAATCCGCCTCCCGCGGTGAGGCTGAAATTCGGGTAAAACGCCGCTTCCGCGATTCCGATTTCGGCACAAGCGGCGCGGAGATTCTGCTCGGCGGCGCGCACGTCGGGGCGGCGGTGGAGGACTTGGGCGGGAAGACCGGGGCGGATGGCGGGAAGGGTGCTTACCGGGCTGCTCCGACCGATGGAAAATCCGGAGGGAGCCGTCCCGCAAAGCACGGCAAGGGCGTGTTCCGCCGAGCCGCGCTGGCGCTGGACGAGGCTGAGGTCGTTGTCGGCGAGCTCGACTTCCGTGCGTGCACGGCTGGTGGCGATGCCATCGTCCAAGCCCGCTTCGGTGCGGGATTTCTGGATGTCGAGCGCATCCTGGCGGCTCTTGATGGTGTCCTGGAGCACGGCCGCCTGCGCATCGAGACCACGCAGGAGGAAATACTGCCGGGCAACCTCCGTGGCGATGCCGAGACGCTGCGAGTCGAGCAAAGCCTCTGCGGCGGCGGCTTGGGCGGATGAGGCTTCGATGGCGCGTTTGTTCCGACCCCAGAGATCGGGATCATAGGCGAGGTCGAAGGTGCTGCGGTAGCGTTGTTGCTCCAGAGGAACGTTCACTCCCGGCGGGAGATTCGCTTCCAATGCATCGGTGGATGATCGGTTGATTCCGGCCGATCCTGTTAGATCGAGGGTGGGGAAAAGCTTGGCGCGATCCAAGCCCACCAGGGCGCGCGAAGTTTCAACCCGTGCCTTGGCGGC
This sequence comes from Verrucomicrobiaceae bacterium, assembly GCA_027485615.1. Lineage (GTDB taxonomy): Bacteria > Verrucomicrobiota > Verrucomicrobiia > Verrucomicrobiales > Akkermansiaceae > Luteolibacter. The sequence continues at coordinate 44,749 of JAIXQS010000128.1, read as the reverse complement.
GGCGAGGTCGTTGTTCGCGGCGAGGGCGCGATCAACAAGGCGGGTCAGTTCGCGGTCGTTGAAGAGCCGCCACCAGTTGTCCGGCAAGGGCGTGGCGGCGGTGGACGCGGACTGCTTCCATTTCGTGCCGCCGGAGACTCCGGGAAGCTGGAAATCCGGGCCCACCATGCAGGAGGCCAGCAACAGGAATCCGGGAAAAACGAGGAGACGCGGGTTCATTGCTTTTTGTGGAGATCGGGGGCTTCGATAAACACATCGACCTGCTGGCCAACGTAGAGCGGTGGATTTTTCGGTCGATCCAGCGAGTAGATGATTTGCAGCACGCGGGTGTCCACTCGCTCGGTGCTGGAGCCGGTGAGGGAAACTTTCGGGATCACATAGGGCTCGATGCGGATGAATTCGAGCGGGAAGGTGATGGTGGGATCGCCCTTGAGGTAACCGAACGCCGCCTGTCCTGCGCGGATGCGGGTGGCGTTCTGTTCATCGATGTCGGCACGGACTTGCAGCTTGTCGGTATCTCCTAAAATGATGGCCGGGCTTTTTGGTGCGGTGGCGGCGTATTCTCCGGCGCGGACGTTGACCTGGATGATCGTGCCTTCGCGGGGTGCGCGGATGGTGAGCCGCTCGATGAGCAGATCGATGCGCGCCATTGCGGTTTCCGAAGCGGCAAGCTGTGCCTTGGCGGCGGCGAGCTGCGCTTGGGAAACGGCGACGTCCTGCCTGCGGTTTTCCAACTCATCCTGGCTGACGGCACGGGTGTCGGTGACGGCACTCAGGCGCTTGAGCTGGGACTCAAGCTTGGCAAGCTGCGCTTCGCTCACGGCGATCTGGGCGCGTGAGATTTCCTGTTGGGCTTTGTTCGAGAGTTGCTCGGCGAGGAGATCCCGGTCGTCCAATTTCATCATCGGCTGGTCTTTCTCGACGCGATCGTTGACCTTCACCATGACCTCCGTGACGAGACCCGGCAGAGGCACGCCGATGGCCACGTTTTCGCTCAGCGCTTCAAGAATCCCCGTGGCAGCGACGGCTTCGGGAAACGGCTTGTGCGGCGGCGGAACGGGCGGGTCACCGGCAGGCGGCATCTGGCGCTCGGCCTGGGTGCGGGAGACATTGACGATCATGAAGACACCCAAACAGGCGGCAGCGATCGATCCGAAGCGGATGAGTTTCGAGAATAGGTTCATGATTCGATGGCGTGTTCGTGTTCGAAATGGGCGGTTTGATGTTGCTGATCCTTGACCTCGACGATCTCGCCATCGTCCATGCGGGCGATGCGGTCGGCGTAGGAAAAAATCCGGTTGTCATGGGTGACGATGATGACCGCGCGATCCGAAGCCCGGGCGACTTCGCGGAAAAGATCCATGACGATCTCACCGTTCTGCGCATCGAGCGCGGCGGTGGGTTCATCGCAAATGACAAGCGGCGGCTCATGGACGAGGGCGCGGGCGATGGCGACACGTTGCTGCTGGCCGCCGGAGAGCTTGTTGGGGCGATCTTTCCAGCGGGTGCCCAAGCCGACTTTCTCCAGGATTTCGCGCGAGCGTTTCAGTGCCTTGCCGCTGGAAAGCCCTTGGATGAGCAAAGGGACGCTCACATTTTCCGCAATGGTAAGGGTGGGGATGAGATTGAACTGCTGGAAGATAAAGCCGATGTTCTTCGCGCGGAAACGGGTGAGCGCGCCGCCTGACATGTTCTCCAGCTCATTTCCGAACACCCGGACACTGCCGCTCTCCACGCGCATGGTGCCCGCGATGGCGCTGAGCAGCGTCGTTTTCCCGCAACCGGACGGCCCGACCAACATCATGATCTCACCGGTCTTGGCCTGCAGATCGACATGCTTGAGCACGTGGATGCGGTTCGCTCCATCGCCGAAACTTTTTTCGACGGCGCGGACATCGACGACCAGTTGATGAGATGTGGGGGAATCAGGCACGGAATACCATTGCGGGTTCGTAGAGACTCAGGCGGATGATTCCCATCAGCGCGGCGAGCATGCAAATGATTTGCACGGCCACGAAGGCGACAACGGGAATCTGCCACGGCATGTAAAACGGAGGCTGGCCGTTTTCGATGGCACTGAGGGCGAAACCGGACGTCGCCAACAAGCCAAGCCCGAAGCCGATCATGCCGACTGTCATCGCCTGCACGATGAGCATGATGCTCAGGCGGAAATTCGACATGCCCATCGCTTTGAGCGCGCCGAGGTGTTTGAGGTTATCCAACACGAACCCGTAAAACGTTTGGCAGGCGATCGCCACACCGACGATAAAGCCGATCACCACCGTGGTGCCGAAGGAAACGGGAATGCCGGTGTTTTTCACATACCACCAGACGGTGGAGGTGTTGAAGTCCCCATATTTCTTGCCTTTTTCGGTGACGGTGTCCCGCGGGTTGCTGCCGAAGTCACGATTTGCGTAAGCGCGCAAACCGGTCGTCCTTTCGATCTCGGCGGCGGCCTCTTCGCTGCTCATCCCTTCGATAGGCGCGGCGATCACAGCGGAGAGCATTTTCCGGGACTGGGGCGTGTATTGCAAAGCGCGCTCATACGTGGTCCAGATGTATGGGCCTCCGGTGAACGATTGCATCGCTTCGCAGATCCCAACGACACGCGCCTCGACGTCGTTGATCTCGAAATGGTCCCCGATCCTGATTTTTTTCGTCGGATCTCCGGGATTGTCGGAAAGACGCACGGTGGCGAGCTCGTCGATGACCACGGTGTTGGGAAGCCGGAGGTCTTCCAGATTCCCCTCGATCAACCGCCCGGGCCCGCCGGCGAGCGAGGCCGCATCAATGCCAAGGAGCTGCACGGTCTTAAAGCTGCCATCCTCCAGGCGAACCCTCTGGATGCCCGAATAAAGCGGCATCGCCCAACGCACGGCGGATACGGAACGAACGCGGGCGACATCGGTATCGCGCATCGGGTTTGTTTCGTTGACCTGCACCACGCGTTCTTCGACGACGTAGATCGGCGCGGCGACATTTTTCAGCGTGGCCGTCGTCCAGCGCATCAGGCCGCAGAAGACCGAAGCCTGCTGGACGATGAGAAAGGTCGCGAAAAACAGCCCCGCCACCAACATCAGGTATTTGGCCGTGTCACCGAAAAGCATTTTGAGAGCGAGACCGATCATCGTAGGAAAATTGAGGGCGAGGTTTCTTCCGCTCCGCCCGCGAGATGATACTCATCACATCAAGGCGCGCAACCTGTGACATGGGTCCCATGAGGTTTTGGGAAACCGGCGGCTCAAAGCTTCCAAATCGGCAAGTGATACCAAAGTGGCGAGCAGAGCCTTCACATGGAGAAGGTAGCTCATGCGGTCTCCTCAAGGATTTGACGCACTCGCTCAGGACTCATCTCAGGTGCGTTGGAAGGAACCGAAGGGAGGAAGTCCTGTCGCGTATCGAGTTCGGGCATGTTGTCTCCGGCCTTCAACCCGCGCTTGAGGAGATCGGCGACCGCATCCTTGAGCTTCCGGCCTTGGTGCCTCACTGCCCGCTTTTGCTCGCCGCCGCAAGCAACCCGTTTTTCAGGGGAGTCTCCATGGTGGTTGAAAAGTTCCCTGCACGTGATTAGGAGTTGCCCAGATGAAAACCAAAACCCTCATCTTGGCTGCGCTAGGTGTGAGCATCCCCGCAACTTGCGCCGGCGATTCGCCACGCAGCCTGGTTTTTTCCGGGGATATCCAGAATCCAAATGACCGCACGTTTGTGAACTCGGTGGTCGGGTGGGATCTGTTCTTCAATTCGGGATTTCTTGGGGCCAGCACGGTGATTGGCAATGTCGAGGCGGGCCATATCTGGACGGGGCATGAGGCATTTGATCGCCTTACAGGTGTCACCAATTCCGTAAGCAACTTCAGCAATACCGCGGTGGGAGCCATCAATGAGATCGACTACCATGCCACTGCGGTGGGCCATGTCCTTGCCGGCAGCGGTCATCTTCCCACGCTGAACGGAGAGGACTATTCGTTGGTAGGTGTGGGTATGGCACCCGAGGCGACGGTTGTTTCCGGAGCGATCGCCACGGGCTTCTCTTCAACAGATTTTGGATCGTTTTCGATAAGCCAGGAATCGGCGGTGAATGTTTACAGGGCATTCTTTCAGGGGAGCGGGGCGGCGCAAGCCGACGTCATCAACAGCAGTTGGGGTGGAGGGGATCCGGCTGGTGCGGGAACCCTCACGGTGGCTCTCGATGGGCTCGCTAGGGAAAATTCCACCGTCGCCCTGGTGGTCTCTGCCGGGAATGGTGGCAGCGCTGCAGTGGTCGCCCCTGCCTCCGGCTTCAATAACATCTCGGTCGGATCCGTCGGAGGCTCAACCTTCCTGGTGCCATCCTCGTTTTCCTCCCGCGGCGCATCGGATTTCTACAATCCCCAAACCGGCGTGACCCTGACGGGTGTGCGTTCTGCGGTGGATATTGCCGCCCCGGGCGAGCGGATGTTCCTAGCCGCCTATCTCGGCGACAGCGGCTCGATAGGCGCTGGCATCCCGAATCTCGTCCAAGAACCATCACCCACGAATCTGTACTTTCTGGAACAGGACGGAACCAGTTTCTCATCACCGATGGTCGCCGGTGGCATCGCGCTTCTCAAGGATGCCGCCAACACGATTCTGGCCGGCGAGGCCAATGCGATGGATACGCGGGTCATCAAGTCGGTGATCATGGCCGCTGCGCGTGAAACCACCGGTTGGAACAACGGCCAGAACGCCATGAATGTAACGACACAAGGTCTCGATGCCGTCACGGGTGCCGGCACACTTGATTTGGTTGCCGCTGCCGATGTTTACTACTTTGGAACCACCGATGTCGCGACCGCAGGAGAAACCATTGCCAATACCGGATGGGACTCCGCCACGATCGATCTGGGTGATATCTTCGAGTATGAATTCACCGCCACATTCACCCAATCCATGGCCCTAACCGCAGCGCTAAATTGGTTTTCCGTGCGGGATTTCGACGACCTGACAGGAAACGGAAGCGATATCGCATTCGCCAATCTGGATCTACAGGTCTGGTCGATTGATGGCAGCGGACAATTCCTCGCTAAAGTGGGTGAGTCGATGACGACCTATAATAATTCCGAGTTCCTGCGAATCGACGCCCTTGATCCCGGGCGTTACGGACTGCGGGTGTTATATCACAGTAATGTCTATGACACCAGTGGTGTCGTGAATAGCGAAAATTTTGGCATCGCGTGGCGTGCGGTTGCGGTTCCGGAGCCGTCGGCTGCCATACTTCTTGCCATGGCAGCGCTGGTACTTGGACGCCGAAGAATAAGGAACGATTGAGAATGATAGATGGATAGTTTTCAAATTCGCCGGCTACCGAAGATCGCCACTACGAAAAATTATACGCATCCATATCGAAAACCACGGTCACGTCCTCCGGCAGGGTGGTTCTACGGAGCACGGACTGCACGTGGTTGGTGAGAGGGCGGGCTTTGTTAGAGCGGAGGGTGATCTGGAACCGGAACTGGTCGTGGGAGCGGATGAGGGGGCTGGGGAGGACTTCGCCCAGTGTGATTCCGTCCGGCAGGTCTTCCTTGAGGCGGAGGTGCAGGGTCTGGAGGGTGAACTCGGCGCGGCGCTCGTGGGTGGATCTTGCGGTCAGGACGGCGCAGTGGGCGAACGGAGGGAAACGGAACTGGCGGCGCATTTCCATCTCCTGCTCGGCGTAGCCGTCGAAATCATGCTTCCGCGCGAACTGGATGCTCGGCGAGTGCGGGGTGAAGGTTTGGACGATGACCTCACCCTCAAGTTCCCCGCGGCCGGCGCGGCCGGCGACCTGGGTGATGAGCTGGAACGTCCTTTCCCCTGCCCGGAAATCCGGGACATGCAGGCCGAGGTCGGCGTTGAGGATTCCCACCAAGGTGACGTTGGGGAAATGCAAGCCCTTGGCGATCATCTGGGTGCCGATGAGGACGTCGATCTTGTTCGATTTGAATTTCCGCAGGATGTCGCGCAGGGCGTTCTTGCGGCGCATGGCATCGGCATCGATGCGGGCGAAGCGGGCTTCCGGCAGCACCTTTTGCAACACCTCCTCGACCTTCTGGGTGCCGTAACCCTGGAGCGCGATGCCGGGATCTTTGCACTCCGGGCATTTTTTCGGAACGATGGACTGGTGGCCACAGACATGGCAGACGAGGCGCTCATCGGTGCGGTGGTAGGTGAGTGCGACGGCGCAGTGCGGGCAGGTGCAGGCATGGCCGCAGGAGTGGCATTGCAGCGAGCGGGCGAAGCCGCGGCGATTGAGGAAAAGGATGGATTGTTCGCCCTTCGCGAGGCGCTGCTCGAGGGCGGTACGGAGGCGGTCGGAGAGGATCGCGACCTGGCCTTTCTGCTTTTGCTTTTCCAAACGCATGTCGATCACGCGAACGAGCGGCATGGAGTGGGCGTCGGCGCGCTTGTCCAGGCGGAGGAGATGGTATTTCCCCGAAAGGCAGTTCTGCCAGCTCTCCAGTGACGGGGTAGCGGAGCCTAGGACGATGACGCATGGTTCAAAAGCGGCCCGGAGCACGGCGACATCGCGGGCGTGGTAGCGCGGCGGGCTCTCCTGCTTGTAGGAGGACTCGTGCTCCTCATCGACGATGATCAGGCCAAGATTGGGCAGCGGCGCGAACACGGCGGAGCGCGCGCCAATTACGATGCGTGCCGTACCTTTGCGGATGCGGTGCCACTCGTCGAATCGCTCGCCCTGCGAGAGGTGCGAGTGGAGGACGGCGACCTGGTCGTTGAGCTGCGAAAAACGCGCCTTGAAGCGCCGCACGGTCTGCGGCGTAAGGGCGATTTCCGGAACGAGGACGAGGACGGTTTTGCCGAGATCGAGGGCGGATTGCGCGGCCTGGAGATAGACCTCGGTTTTGCCGGAGCCGGTGACGCCGAGAAGAAGATAGGGAGAGGGAGGGATGGGGGGAGTGGGAGAGAGGGAAGATTTGATGGCTTCGAAGGCTTCCTGCTGCTGGTCGTTGAGGGCGAGCGGCCCGGAGGGGACGATGGTTTCGTCCGCCTCGGGATCGCGGCGGACTTCCTCGGTGGAAATGGTGATGAAACCCTTCTCCGCGAGGCTTTTCAGGGAAGGGGCGGTGCTTTCCCCGAGATCGGCCACGGCCATCGTCCGCTCCGGTGCGTGGAGCAAAATGGTGAGGATGGCGTGTTGTTTGGCCGCGCGTTTCTCCAGTTTTGCGACCGCCTCAGGATCGGGATCCGCCACGGCGGTGGCGATGCGGCGGGTCTTCGCTGAGTTGTCCTCCGTGCGCACCGCCTCCGGCAGGATGGAGCGGATCACCCCCTCGATACTGGATCCATAGTAGTCCGCGATCCAGCGCGCGGTCTTGAGCAGCACGGGCGTGATCAGCGGCTCGGGATCGATCAGCGATTTCACCTCGCGCATGGCGAATTCGCTCTGCTCCGGCGGCGGCGTCACGGAAAGCACCGTGCCGGAGGTTGTCTTCTGCCGGATCGGCACGCGCACCCGGCAGCCAGCCACGACAGCCAGCCCCTCGGGGATGGCATAGTCGAAAACAAGCTCCGAAGGGCCGTCGATGAGAACGCGGGCGATCACAGGGGGAGTCTAGAATCAGAAATCTCAAACTCTAAACTTTAAACTTCAAACTTCAAGGAATAGCCTCCTGTGACAAACTTACCACGTGCTTCCTGAAATCCTTACGAACATCCCCGGGCCAATATCCATAGGGCTAGCGAAGCGTTTGGCGGAGGCCGAATGCCGGAATACCACGTTCCTGGTAGATGACTGGCCAATCTTCTGGGAGCGGGCGGAGGGCGCGAACGTGTGGGACGCGGATGGCAACCGCTTCCTCGACATGACCAGCGGATTCGGGGTGGCGGGGATCGGCTATGGCTTCACCGGCGAGGCGTTGCGGAAACAGAGCGTTTCCCTGATGCACGCGATGGGCGATGTCCATCCGGCGCGGGTGAAGGTGGAGCTTTGCGAGGCGCTTTCGGAAATCACCTTCGAAAGCTGGGGCGCGGGCAAGGGCAAGTGCCTGTTCGGCAACAGCGGCTTCGAGGCGGTGGAGGCGGCGATGAAAACCGCCGTGTTGGCGACCGGGCGCGGCGGCATCCTTTCCTTCGAGGGTGGATACCATGGCCTCGGATACGGGGCGCTGCTCGGGCAAGGCATAAACTGGTTTCGCGAACCTTTCGAAGGCCAGCTCGCGAAGGTGACCCGGCGGCTGCGCTTCCCCCGGACGGAGGAGGAGCTGGAAATTTTCAGGGAGGAGCTTTGGAAAACCGACGGCGTGGAAATCGGCGCGGTGCTGGTGGAGCCGATCCAGGGCCGGGGCGGAATCGTCGTGCCGCCGATCGGCTTTCTAACAGAGCTGCGGAAATGGTGCGATGCGAACGGGGCGTTGCTGATTTTCGACGAGATCTACACCGGCTTCCTGCGGACGGGGAAAATGTTCGCCTGCGAGCGGGAGGGCGTTGTCCCGGATCTGATCTGCCTCGGCAAGGCGCTGGCCGGCGGCTTTCCCATCTCCGTCTGCGTCGGCAAGGCGGAGGCCATGGACGCGTGGCCCGCGAGCCACGGCGAGGCGCTGCACACCAGCACTTTCCTGGGAAACCCGATGGGCTGCGCGATGGCCATCGAGGCGATACGCCGTTACCGCGAGCCGGAAACGCAAGCCATGGTCGCCGCCGCATCCGGACACCTCGCCGCCGCCCTGCATTCTCTCGCCGATCTCCCCGCCGTGAAAAACATACGCGGCGAAGGCTTGATGATGGGCGTGGAAACAGACAGCCCCGTCCGCGCACTTGATGCCGTGAAAGGCCTACTCCAGGACGGCATCCTCGCCCTTCCCGACGGCCCGGTGGGTGACGTGGTGGCTTTCACTCCGCCGTTCTGTGTTTCCCGTGACGAAATCGATTTCGCCGTCGGGAAACTGCGCGGGCGATTGAGGGGAGCACACGCGCCCTCGCGTGTTGTTTCCGGCGCCCCCGCCGGAAACTTGGCTTGAGATAGGGCGGGCGTTGATTCGGCTATGCGGCGCGAATGGTCTTTCCGACCGACGGAGAGCGAGGGCGCACTCCGCGAGACGCGGGGGCGCGTGTGCTCCCCGAAGACCCATCATCCCCCCTTGCTCTCGCCGCGCGCATCGGCTAGGGAATGGGCGCACCTTCCCGCGAACGCCTTTGCTTCATCTCAATCCCACCCCCCTTACCCTTTGGCTTGGCATCGCCGCTTTGCTCGGGGTGGCTTGGCTTTGCGTCGTTTCCTGGAAGCGCAGCCCGCACCCGCGCCGCACCGCCGCCTTGGAAATCCTGCGGTTTTTCATCGCCGCCATCGTGGTTATGCTGCTCTGGCAGCCGGAGTGGCGCACCATCATCAATCCCACCACGAAACCCCAGATTGCGATCCTATGGGATGATTCGGGTTCCATGAAAACCCTCGATGCCCGCCTGCCTGCCGCGCTTGCCGGTGACGGGCAGGCCGATTCCATCGTCGCCCGCGCGGAGTGGGTGGAGAAAGCCCTCGCCTCCGATCTCTGGACGCCCCTGCGCTCCGGCGGCGCGAACGACGTGATCACCCGTCCTTTCGCCACCCCCGCCGAATCCGGCCTCAACGGCACCGACCTCGGCGAGCCGCTGGAAAACCTCCTTCAGGAGGAAAACAACCTCCGCGCCGTCGTCCTCCTCAGCGACGGCGATTTCAACCTCGGCCAGCCGCCCGTCGGAGCGGCGCAGAAATACCGTCTGCGCGGGGTGCCCATTTTCACCATCCCCGTCGGAAGCGAGACGCGTCTTCCGGACCTCGACCTGCTCACAGTCACCGCACCGACCTACGGCATCGTCGGTGAGAACGTGCAGATCCCTTTCACGATCCGCTCCTCGCTCGACCGGCAGGTGCGCACCATCGTCCGCCTCCGCGACGAGTCCGGCCGCGAGCGCACGAAAAACATCGTCCTGCCGCCCAACGCCGAGACCTACGACTCCATCCTCTGGCGCCTGGAAAAGGAAGGCTCCTCCACGCTGACACTTTCCATCCCGGTCGAGGACGGCGAGCTGGTCTCGGCGAACAACTCCCGCGCTTTCACCATCTCCGGCCGCCCCGAGCGCATCCGCGTGCTCATCGTCGAGACCCTGCCGCGTTGGGAATACCGCTTCCTCCGCAACGCCCTCTCGCGCGATCCCGGCGTCGAGCTTTCCTGCCTCCTGCTCCGCCCCGAGCTCGGCCCCGGCGGCGGCGCGGATTACATCGATCAATTTCCCGAAACCTTGGAAGAGCTGTCGAAATTCGATGTCGTTGTGCTCGGCGATGTCGGTGTCGGGGAAAACCAGCTCACGAATGAGCAATGCGCACTGATCCGCGGACTCGTGGAAAACCAGGCATCCGGCGTCGTGTTCCTACCCGGTCGGCAAGGCAACCAGTTCACGCTTCTCGACACCGAGCTTTCCGATCTCATCCCCGTCACGCTCGACGACAAACACAAGGAAGGTTTCCCCGAAACCCTCGCCACCCCGCTGAACCTCACCACCGAAGGCCGCGCCTCGCTGCTCACCATGCTTGGCGATTCCGAGGAGGAAAACCCCGAGATCTGGCGGCGCTTGCCGGGCTTTTTCTGGCACGCCCCGGTCATCCGCGCGAAGGGCGGCACGGAAGTCCTCGCCGTCCACGCAAACCGCCGCGGCCCCTTCGGCCCGGTGCCACTCATGGTAACCAAGGCGGCGGGCAGCGGCAAAGTCCTCTTTATGGGCATCGATTCCGCATGGCGCTGGCGGCGCGGCGTGGAAGACCTTTATCACTATCGCTTCTGGGGACAGGTAGCGCGCTGGATGTCCTACCAGCGCAACATGGCCGCAGGCCAGCGCGTGCGCCTTTTCTACACCCCTGAGCGCCCCGAACCCGGCGCATCCGTCACCCTCAACGCCAACGCCTTCGATGCGAACGGCGCGCCGCTCAAGGAAGGCGGTGTCTCCGTGGACATCACTTCCCCGGAAGGCAAGACCCAGCGCGTCGAGCTCCAGAAAAACGAATCCGAATGGGGTTCCTACGCCGGCCGCTTCAAGGTCGATCTGCCGGGCGCATGGAAACTCCGCGCCACCGTCTTCGGAGCCTCTGAGCTGCCGACCGAAACAACCATCCTCGCCCAGGGCGTGGACATCGAGAAAACCGGCCAACCCGCCCGCCCGGATGCCCTCGGGGAAATCTCCAAGGTCTCACGCGCCCGCAGCATCCTCCCCGAGCAACTCGCGGAACTCATCGACGAGATCGACGCCCTCCCTGAGCCGCGCCCCCTCGAGAACCGCATCCCCCTCTGGTCCCACTGGGCCACCATCGTGCTCCTGATCCTATTGCTTGGGACGTTCTGGGTCGGTCGGAAACTGAACGGCGCGTTTTAAAGAACCGCACACGCGCCCGGATACCACGCCGGCAAGACCTTCGCCTCACCCTCGAAGCATTTGAGGATCTCCGCCGGGACATGGCGCTTGTGGGCGATGACCGTGTAAACGTGCTCCGAAAACCAACTGTCTTGCAGGGACCAAAGGCCTTTCTTCCCTTTTGTGTCACCCCAGCTGTTTTCGACCAGCCACTTTTGCGGCGACCCTTCTGCCGAGATATCCACTCCGATGAACGCCATCGCGTGATTGGAGGCACCGGAGTAGAAGCGTGTGCGCTGCGCCTTCGTGATGTTTAGTTCGATCCCGAACAGGCTGGCGTAATCGAACAGATCGACCGCCATCAAGCCGTGCTCGGTGGATTGGTCGAAGCTCATGTTCGCTGCGAACCAAAGCGGCTCATTGGCGAGGATGGAGGACTTCACGATCTCCTTCATCGTGTCCGTGCCCACGTTCACGAAATCCATGCATTTCTCGCCAACCATGTTGCGGGCGCGATCAAAGCAGTAATGCTTGCCCAGCTCGTTGTGCGGATCGTTGTAAAGGCAGACGTAATCACCCAAAGCCGAGCCGACGTATTTCCCATAGAAAGAGAGTGGCGTGTGCGTCTCCGGTGCGCTCAGCCCGACATCCTCCACGTTCGGGGAATCCTCTGCCTCCGCCGTTTTGTCCGCGCCCTTGCGGATCCGGAAACGCCACTCGAACTCCACCGGCGGCTCGCCGAGATTGATCGCGAGGAACCGATAAACCTCCTTCAATGCCGCTGCCTTCTCATCGCGCAGCCTGTCCATCTCCGCGCCGTCCGCGTGGAGCTCCATGATCCGCGCAGCGCAACGGCGCAGCAGGCGGCCGAGGATCTCGTTGAGCGTCCTGGTCTCGGAACTCGATTTTGTCTCCGGCATCGCCGAAAGCGGCACCACGCCGTACTTCCCTACGAGCGCCACCAGGAAATTCCACCAGCCGCCCTCCTCAATGCCGTTCCTGTTCACCTGCTCCCAGTTGCGATCCAGGAAGTCCGCATCCCGCAGTTCGATGACCGACTCCAGGTAAAGGTTCGATTTCTCGATCTTGTCCCAGAACTGCAGATACGCCGTGGAAAACTCGAACGATTCCATCCGGTGCTCGCGGATCACCTGCGGGCGCAGCGCGTTGAGCCCTGCGAACATCCAGCAACGACCCGACTGCTTCTGATCTGTCACACCATCAAGTTTGATACGGTGGCTGAAGTGCCCGTCCTCGCCCCGCACCGCATTACGGTTCAGCGCCATCGAATCGATCGCGTTGTTCGTCACCGCATTGTGCAAAGCCCTATCCTCGCGCCCCATCGAATATCCACCGCGTAGCTCTCCCAGAAACTCCGGCGTCAGCACGCCTTGGGCTGACTCGGCTTTGGGTGTATCGGGACGTTTCAGTACGTTGGTTGTCATTGCTGTTCTTGAAATTCCTGCATGCGGCGAATGCAGGGTATTTCGCCGGAAGTCCGTCTGTCCATGTCGGAATCCATGACCTTTGAATGCTACGGACTGCTGTCCATGGAGGGGCACTGCGAAGGATCAAGCCCCGCCGTACCAATGCCGCCCAAGCCCCAAGCCCAGGTTCCCACCGAAAAACACAATCATTTACGCGTTTACGCGACAAATATCTTGCACCCGAACCGGCCTTATCCGACTTTTCCGCCGACATATGAAACGACCAGCATCCGCCTCAAAACCCCGGGTCGCGATCTCGCTGGAACTCGAGTGGGCATACAAACGCCACCTCCAGATGTATGCGGGCTGCCAGCAATACGCCGACGAGGCGGGCTGGCAAAGCAGCGTGAACCCCGCCGTCGACCGCATGCTCGGGGTCGGTGCGGACGGCCGGCCCGGCTACGACGGCATCATCGCCCGCGTAACCCCGGTCCTCGCAGCCGCCGCGAGTGCCGCCGGGGTGCCTCTTGTCAACGTCTGGCTCAACTCGCCCGCCCGCAATTTGCCCGCCGTTTTTCCGGACTTCGAGTTGTCCGGCGTCATGGCGGCCGAGCACCTCATCGGGCGCGGCTTCCGCCAGTTCGGATACCTCGGCCACCGCCGCCACATCGATTCAGCGCAGCAGCTCGCCGGATTCCGCCGGATCACGCAAGCCGCCGGATTCCCCTGCACCACCCACCACCTTACCGCCATCCAGCTCGAAGGCCGCGCACACGGCTGGGAAGCCTTTGTCGTCGGACTGGAAGCGTGGATCGACACCTGGGAGCCGCCGATCGGCATTTTTGTCTGCGGCGACCTTTTCAGCCGCTACCTGATCGATGTCTGCCGTGCGAGAGGACTGCATATTTCCCAGGACATCGCCATCATCGGAACAGGCAACGAGCCGGAACTCTGTAATTCCCCGGAACCCGGCCTCACCAGCATCGACATGGGGTTCGGCAAAGTCGGTTACCGCGCCGCCGCCCTCCTCGACCACCTATTGTCAGGCGGGAAGCCGCCGGACACCCCTGAACTCATCGCCCCCGCCGAACTCGTCCCCCGCCACACAACCGACGTCTACGCCTCGGAGGATCTGATCGTCGCCCGCGCCCTCCGCTACATTTCGGAAAACAGCCACCGCCGCATCCAGGTGGACCACGTCGCTACCGCCGTGGCCACCACCCGCCGCACTTTGGAGAGACGCTTCAGCGACTTCGCCGGGCGCACCATCGCCGATGAGATCACCCGCCTTCGCCTCGAGCGTGCAAAACGCCGCATGGTCGAGACCGACGCCCCCATGAAGGACGTCGCAATCGACGCCGGATTCCGCAACGCCGACCACTTCTACAAGGTATTCGCCCGCATCGAAGGCATGCCTCCTTCCCAATACCGCGAGGAAAGGCAGCAGGCGTTCCCGCAGAGGGTTTGAAAATTCAAAATTCAAATCTCAGGGGCCGGGGGTCGGGGCATCGAGCGGCGGATTCTGATCCGCTCCCCCATACGCTTCGAGGGAAAGCTTCGCGGCTTCGTGCGAAAAACCTAGTCCCTCCATTTTCGTGTGGTTCGTGCCTTTCGTGGCTCAATTCTTTTTTTACCCGCATATCCAATCGCCAATATCCAATTTAGACCGTTTGCCAAAAATAGTTGCCGTTACTGGGAATGAGTCCGGTAGGCCGACCGGATGGTTTCCGGACGGTCGAGCAACGCTCGCAAGGATTCGAAGAGCTTGTCGTTGAGTTCCTCCCCGCGCTTCGTGATGTAGCCGGCCATGTAGTGGCTCTTGAGATGCTGCCAGAGCCGCTCGATGGGGTTGAGGTCGGGACTGTAGGGCGGCAGGAAAACCGGGACGATGTGGTGCCAGGTGAGGCGTTTGGTCTTGTGCCAGCTCGCGTTGTCGAGAACCAGCAGGACGCGCTTTCCTTCCCTTTCCGGAACTTCGGCGGCCATGGTGTCGAGGAACACCTGGAAGACTTCCGTGTCGCAGTGCGGGACGATGAGGCTCACCAGCTGGCCGCTTGAGGGATTGACCGCGCCGACAACATTCTGGCGGACGTGCCCGCCGTAATAACCCTGGGTCGGCCGCGAGCCGCGTTTCACCCATTTCTGGCGCGGGCGCGGGTCGCCCTCGAAGCCCGCCTCGTCACCGAAAAAGACTTCGCAGGCGGGGTCTTCGAGCATGCCGAGGAGTTCTCCGCAGAAGCTTTCGCGACGGTCTTCCCATGCGTCGCGGTCGGGCGGCTCGGGCATGCGGCGCGGGATGCGCCTGGCGTAGCCGTGCTCGTGGAGGTAGCGCACGAGGGTGCGGTAGGAAAGGTCGAGCTGCTTTTCCTCGCGCAGCCACCCGCAGAGTTTCGTGACAGTCCAGTGGGTGTGGTTGGCAAGGGACGGGTCGTCGACAACCGGCAGGATGGTGGAGGCGACGGCTTCGCCTCCCAGTTTGCGGGGCCTGCCCGACCGCGGACGATAGACCAGCCCGTCGATCCCCATGCTGTTGAAGCGTTCCACCCAGAGGCGGACCGTGCGCTCGCTGCGTCGGCTGTTGCGCACGACATGCGCGAAGGAGACTCCGATGAGCAAAAGGTGGATGGCGTGGAGACGCCTCACGGACTTGCCATCGGGAGAACAATCCATGGCCGCCTCGATCTCTTCGATGGGGCAGTTCTCAGGGTCTGGCAGATGACGCGGACGGCAGATCCGCCATAATGGGATGAATCAAACGGTCGTACCAGCCTTTTGTGCGAAGTTTCGGCAATTATTTTTGGCAATCAGTCTAATCATCCAGGAAGCGCCGCTTTTCTTCGCCGCCCTCCAGTTCCTGGCGCAGCGGCGGCTTGCTACGCCCGGCGACGTTTCCTTGGTCTGCACCGACCACAGCCCGGACTTCGAATGGTGCCAGCCCGCCATTTCCCACATCCGCTGGGACAGCCGCCCGCTGATCCGCCATCTGGTCAAATGGGCAGCCCACGTGAGCCATGGAAAGGTCGATGTGAGCCAAACCAAAACCCATGCGGCTTTCGTACCCGGCGGGACGATCGGGCCGGTGGCGGGAGGGCGGTGAGGACTGAGAGAGGATGCAGGGCGTTCGGAGCTTTATTCCAACCCTTCTGAAGGGAGCCTGCATCACGGATGTCCTCGACAGCGGGTGGCCTGGCATTGCGGGTTCCGAACCGTTCAACTCGGGTTACGGAAATCTCGGAACAAGAAGATTTTTGGCAATTTCCTTCCTGAATTTACTATGAAACCCAGATGCCTACTCTTGGCATCGTGCCACCAGTTCTGTTCCGTGATCGGAGCAAACATCCCCTTCTCTTCGACTTGATACGTGAAACTCGCAGTGTAGTAGCCGCTAGCCGGGACGCCTTTGTCGCTGACCGGGGCATCCGCGATTTGTGAGCTTTCCGGTCCGAGTGACAGGTTTTGCCCGCCTAACTTTCCTTCGATGGTATGGTCGGTATGGTTGATCCAAAGCGTCTGGCCGATCTTGAAATTTTCGCCCGCCAGATTGACCGCTTCCAGTTTGACGGGTGCGATCTTGTGATCCGGATCGCTGAAGACGAGCAGGAGGATGTCGGTGTGGTCTGCTGGAATCTCGACGGAAGGCGCGTCAGCAGGGACTTCTTCGGGATTCTCGACTTTGGCGGTCAGGAGTTTGAGCCGGGTGGCGTCCGGAGCGAACTTGTACACCGGCGAGAGGTTCATGCTCGGCAGCTCGACTTCCTGGGAAGTGGTGCCATCGAAAAGGTGGAGGATTCTGGGCGCGTCCGCAGGGCGATCAAGGAACACGATGCGGCAGGTGCGCCCTGTGTCCGCTTGCGCGAAATGGCTCAGCAAGGATATGAGGAGAGCGAGGAGGAGGGAATGCGGGCTTTTCATGGGAATGCAGGAGCTACTCAACAACCTTGATCTCTTCCTTTGTAGCTTCCGGATCACGGAAGTCCCGGAAAAAGTAGATCTTGGGCAATTTCCCTCCTGTATTGTATATGAACCCGAGGTGCTTGCTGTTCGCATCGTGCCACCAGCTTTGTTCCGTGATCGGGGCGTATGCGCCTTTGCCATTCGCCTGGAAGGCGAACTGCGCGACGTAGTAGCCGCTGGCCGGCATCGGGTCTTTGGAAATGGTCCGACCTTGGGGATCGACCGTCATCTGGGCGCTTCCCAGTTTCGCGGCGATCCGGTGCCCGGTGAAATTATACCATAGGGTTTCCCCCGCTTTGAGTTTGCCGCCCCCCGTGTCAACGAGGTTCATTTTGATAGGGAGCGTTTTGTTCTCCGGATCCGGGGTGATGATGATGTAGAAGTCCTTCACCCCCTCAGGAATCTTCAGCACGGGGGCTTGCGGAGGCAGCAGTTCGGGATCGCTGATCGCGCTGGCCAGCATGGCGATGGCGAGTTCGCCGCGGGGCATCTCGATCACCTCGGACAAATTCATGCTGGGCAGCGAGACGCCCTGGCTCTTCGAGCCATCAAAGAGGTAGGCGATTTTCGGCGAGCCTTCGGGGCGCTCGGGAAACACGATGCGGCATGTACGCGGTTTCGCATGGAGAGCGCTTGCGCAAATCAGGAAGGCGGCGCTAAGGATGGCTATTACGGGGGAAAAACTCATGCTCGGGGACTTTTGATGATCATACCTCACACTTCGTCGGCGCTCAACCATCTGAAAGAGATGACTTCATAACGTCTGCCGTATGTCGCATTCATGCCGTTCACAGGCGGGTTGACCGAGTCCGCGGCATCCGATTTGTCGGAAAACTCCCGGGTTCTTTTCACGACGGCCTCGCACCAGGCTTTCGCGATGACATTGCCGTTCTGATCCATGGAATCTCCATAAGCGCGGATCGTGAACGTATCATCCCGCACGGAGATTATGGGCGCGATGGGACGGAGGATGTCGGCCTGCCGGATCCAGCCCGGCGCGCCGTAGGCGCTTCCACCTTCGGATGCTTCCTTGAATTCGTAGCCGACACCTGAGAGTTTGGCATCTCCCGGCGACATGGTGTTATCCGACAACGAATTCTTCGGATCGCGGAGCTCGTCCATCGGGTCTTCGTCAAGCTTGTCGAGCGCGCTCTGGATCGCGCCCGCCAGGGCCACGTCCTTGTTGGCGACCAGATGGCGATTGACGAACTCGGACAACGAGAGGAACGGGCCGCGAAGGCGGACCTGCTCAACCACTTTTTCGGCGAGATCCTTGATCTGGTCATCGCTCAGGGCTCTGAAACCGGTGTATTCGGATGCCTTGTCAAACCGTCCGCCGAAACCCTTGCCTGTGCCCGCCTCCACGTCCGTGGCGACCGCACCGCGCGTAACGGCGTGCTTGCTGGAGGTGTTGGTTTCCGCAAGCCCGTCCGCGCCGTGCATCGCGATCTTGTCGAGGCTTCTCGCGTGCCCGAGGAGTGCCGTCCAGGCATCGACAGAGGTGGAATTCACATTGAACATTCCCTCCACTTCGAAACGGGATGCCACCTTGAGCCAGCCGTCATTGCTGGTGATGATTTCCCCTACCCGCGTCGCGGCCACCGAGTCCGTGACCCTGCTGTCGGCGCTGATCGGACGATAACTGCGGTTCACCAGTTCCCTCTCACCCTTGAGGAACTCCGTGTAGACCGTATCGATGGTTTTTGAGGTTTCCGGCTCAGTCGCGATGGAGGATAAGAACCAATCATCGAAAAGCAGATGGTTCGCGCAGTAGGCGTCGTCGTGCATGAGGTTCTTATCCACACTATTCGGGGACAGACTATTTGGAACAATCTTGTCGATCGGAATCAGCGGCGTCGCGTCGCTGTTTCCGATCAAATTCATCTGGAATGGCGGGTAGGGATTTTGCCCCCTCGGATTCCATCCCATCAACTCCACAAGGGAAGCCATCGGGCGTATCGGGATGTCACACATAACCAAACGCGACAAGCCGTCCCCGCTCTGGTATCCCGTTCCAATGAAACCTTGCGAGTTACTCAGGTTCGGAGTGATGTTGGAGCCGATGCTAAGGGAATGGTAAGCGAAGTCGAAGGTGTTGTTCGCAGGGTGGTCTTTGGCCTCCGGATTGAGTGATTTCGAATCGCTCAAAACCATGGCGGCCAGCGCGTTGTTCTGAACCGCGCCTTTGGTTGGTCGGTTCTGCTTCGTCCCCGGTCCGGTGCCGATGGTCATGCGGGGGCCGAAACTGGTCGAAAAAAGCGGAATCCACGGCCCGGAGGCAAGCTCTCCCACCGAGTAACCCACCTCATCCACCTCATCCGGCGGCCAGTACTTTTCACCGACACTTTGTGCAGCCAGTGAAGTAATGTTGTGATACTCGTCTCCCGGACCAGATGGCAGTTTGGCTCCCGCCCCAAAGTGGCTACTCCCATTTGCGAAAGACAGCGAGAAGCCGCTTCCAGGCTCACGGCTAAGATATGGCTGCGTGACCCTATCCGTTCTCATCAGGAACCAGAAGCTTTGGGTGGCCAAAAGATTCGACAAAGCGGTGAATTCAGACCCTATGATTTCTGTTGGCTTGTAGCCTTCTTTCAGCCTCATCACACCGGAAAAGCCGTAGGCCGGATCGAGTTGACCCGGCGAGAAAATCTTGGCTTCGCCCGGCTTGAAAGAAAGTGTGCCTTCGGGGAGCCAGCATCCGAATGTTCGTTTATCAACCCATTTATTGTTCGTGCCAAACTTAACAGTATTGGCCGGAATGAATGTGTCATATGCATTTACGTTATTCCCTGTCCTGTCCAGAACCTGAAAGTTGCCGGGTGTGAACAATTTGTATTGATTTGCAGGGACGGCATCGGGATTGGCATAAGTTGCCTTGTTCACGATCGCCATGACTCCCGGAGGAGATCTTCGCCATCCGAATCCAAGGAAATTTGGATGGGTTCCTGTGCCGTCTCCTCCATTGAGCGTTCCGCTGATCGTGTGCTCCAAGGAGACATTGTAAGGATTCCACAAAGTGAAAAACGGCACATACATTAACTTTATTTCATATCGTTTTGGATTCTGTTCTGGAATCCTTTCAACCGCCCTCGCATAAACAAGAAACTGGAACCGTGCGATCTGGGGATACAACAACTGCCGGTGCTTGTAGTTGTATATTTTTTCGACCCCAAGATTGGAAGCCGGCGTCATGATCCTGTCCCAGATAAACGGGCTTACCGCATTGCCGGAATAGTTGGAAAAATTCCTATACGACGTCGCGTAACTGACCAACGATTGCCAGGAAGCTGACGCTGCATGGTATGTGTTGGGTGTGACGGGCGGGTTGGTCAGGGGCCAGCCTATGATTGTCGAATACCCGCTCCACGGATAAAGATTCGACTGGGCGGGGGTCGCTGCCGTCAGAGCTGCGGAGTTGGTAACTAAAACCGACGGTGCGGGCTTGACCGGCTTGGGCACGGAGGTGGTTGCCCCGGATGTGGGTGTGAGACGGAAAAGCGGCAGCCGCCCGCCCGGATAACTGCTGTAGATGTTGTCCCACCTCTCCGTGAGGATGGACATGTCCTTGCGCCAGCCGCCGGTGGCGGTGTTGGTCAAAAGGCCGATGGAGTAAGCCGAGAGGTCATGGAATTTTTTCTGCGGCTCCTTGGCGTTTCCGGCCTCGACCACGGCCATGGTCTGGCGGCTCGCCACCTTGCGGCTTGGTTTCGCGGGCGCGGTGCTTGAAAGATGGGGTTCTGGGTCGGTGAGCAGGGAGGGTAGCCCGAATACGGCGGGATTGGCCACCGTGTGCGATTGACCCAACTCGACCAAGCCCGCGGCATCGTCGGTTCTTGGTTTGTAGGGCTGGGATAATGCGGCCTTCTGGTTTTCCCCCGAGATCCACCATGCGTAGCGCCCGCTGTCCTCAATTTTACTTGGAACCACGTGGATTTGCCGGGTGTCATTCAATGCGAGCGAGCCGCCTGCGAGCAGGGGGATTGTTGCACCACTTGCGGAGTTGCGAACCAGGGAAGGGGCGTGCTCGATCCTGGGTATCCCGTCAGGATCACCGATGGCAGCCGCCTCCGCGCTGGAAACGAGCCAGTCGAGGAAACGGCCGCCCTTTGATTCGGACTTGTCCTTGGAAGCGTAATCCGGGGCGACGGGGCGACCGTTGGCTTCGTGATCCGTCCCCTCCCAGCTCCGCCATACGCCCAAGACCTGGGGGTAGTCCTCATTCACGATATTGGCCGGGGCGGTGACCCGCGTATCCGGGCCGGTATTGCTTTGCAGTTCGCCGATTGCAATCGTCAGCGCCATGCGGGCGTTCGCCCGAGCCTCCGCGTGGGCGGATCCCTGGCCGGATGTGCGGAGGGTCACCGCAGACAGGCTCAGCATACCCACCGCGAGGATCGCCAGAAGGATCATCAGCGAAAGCGTCACGACCAGGGCGAAGCCGGATTTTTCCCTTTTTGGGTAAAAAGAACGCTGATTTTGGGTTTTAGCGGCGTGTTTCATGGCGGTGTATTTAACTGGTAAAGTTACTCACGTTTTAGAGCCTCACAATGCAGCATTTTTGCAGGTTAGACCGTTTGCCTCTCTGGAGACCGTTTGCATTTAAGGCCGGACTTCTTTTCCCGCCTCGTAGGCTTGTGCGAAAAATTCTCAGGCGGATAACAGGTGGTCGTTCTACGGGGTGGGTGCGACGTTCAGACGGACGAAGAGCTTGCCGGCCGGAGAGAATACCGATTTGCGGAGTTTCACCTCCACGCGGTCGATTCCGGGAACGGTGGAGTGGAAGTTGTCGGTTACCGTGACGATCACGTTCGTGCCGTCATGGACGGCGGTTCCCCAGCCATTGGAAGTCAGGGCCGTACTTTGTTGAACGGTGATGACGGTATTGGGATCGTTATTGGCCGCGTCGGTGCGGCGGTAGGTGAAAATGACGAAGTTCGGATCGCTCTTCGCGTCGAATGTCGGGAGCAAGGCGTAGGCGGCGGCGTTCGGGTCGGCGGCTCCGAGCACCCATGCGAGGGCGTTGGCAACGCCGTCTCCGTTGGCATCACCGGCGAATGGGGCGCCTGCAGACCATGTTTCGTAGGAGCCGGTGGCTCCATTCACGGTGATCGTGGTGTTGTCGGTGATGGCGGAGGTGGTGTTGAGGTTGTTGCCTGCGGCGTCGGCGAGGATCGCCCCGGCCTTGACGCGAAGGATGAGGGTTCCGGCGGCGGTCGGGGTGGCGGCGACGGTGAAGACACCCGGCGTGGTTTCGGTGACGGCGCCGATGGTCGTTGCCGCAGTGCCCGCGTTCTCGAAGTCGTCGGCGGTGACGGTGCTGGCGTTCATGTCCTCACTGAAGGTCACGGTGTAGGTGACCAGGGTGTTCACGGTGACTGGGCCGCCGGACTTGTCGTCGACGATGTTGGCGGCGGCCAGGGTCGGTGCGGTGCCGTCCACGGTGATCGTGGTGTCGTCGGTGATGGCTGTTGTCGTGTTGAGGTTGTTGCCTGCGACATCGCTCAGCACCGCGTTTTGTTTCATGCTGAAAATCAGTGTTCCTGCCGTGGTCGGGGTGACCTGTACGGTGAAGACACCGGGCGCGGTTTCCGTAATCGTGCCCAGGGTCACGGCACTTGTCCCGGCATTGCCGAAGTCGTCAGTGGTGAAGGTGCTGGCGTTCATGTCCTCACTGAAGGTCACGGTGTAGGTGACCAGGGTGTTCACGGTGACTGGGCCGCCGGACTTGTCGTCGACGATGTTGGCGGCGGCCAGGGTCGGTGCGGTTCCGTCCACGGTGATCGTGGTGTCGTCGGCGATTGTGGTGGAAACATCCAGGATATTTCCAGCCACGTCCGTGATCACCGCGTCCCCATTGATCTGGATTCGCAGTGTGCCTTCGGTGGTCGGTGTGACTTGCAAGCTGAAGACTCCCGGCGAGGTTTCCGTGACCGCTCCTACGGTGACCGCGGAGGTGCCCTGATTGCCGAAGACATCAGCAGTGACAGTGCTGGTATTCATGTCCTCGCTGAAAGTCACGGTGTAGGTCACCAGGGTGTTCACGGTGACGGGACCGCCACCCTTGTTATCGACAAAGGAGGTTCCCACCAATGTCGGCGGAGTGAGATCGACGACCGAAATCGTCGTATCATCGACGATCGGCGAGGCGGTATCCAGGTTATTGCCAACCGCATCGATGAGGGTCGCGCCCGCATTGATCTGGAACCGCAGTGTGCCTGTGGTGGTTGGTGTGGCTTGCACCGTTACAATCCCCGGCGAGATTTCGGCAACCGCGCCGATGTTGACGGAAGAAGTCCCGGCATTGCCGAAATCCGCGGGCTCCAGGGTGGTGTGATTAATGTCCCTTCCGAAAAATATGGTGTAGGTGACAAGCGTCCCTTGGGTGACGTCGCCGCCACCTTGATCATCCTCAATATCCGTGCCGACCAGCCAGTTGGTGGCGGGATCCACCACACGGATGGTGCTGTCGTCCTCAATGGCCGGATCACTGTCCAATAGGTTGATGGCGGCATCGCGGATGTCCGCAGTGGTGGGAATGCTCAACTGGAGATTTCCTGCCGTGGTTGGAGTGACTTGTACGGTGAAAACGCCTGGAGAGACTTCCATGATCGTCCCAATGGTGAATGCGGAGGGGGTGCTGACAGCAGCGTTTGCGAAATCGGATGCAGACACCGTGTTGTGATCGATGTCCTCATTGAAAGTCACCGTGTAGGTGACAACGGTATTTTGAAAAATGGGGCCTACGTTGGGGCCAGTGCCTTGGTCATGCGTGATGTCAACAACGACGGGAGGCGTGATATCGGACTTGGTGAGTCTGAGTTCCTGGTCAGCGATCTCTAGGAAGTAGAGGGGGATCGGCGTTTCGAGCGTCGGCGCGCCGCCCACAATGGAGTCGGCAATCATCAGCGTGTAGGAGTCCAAAGTGGGGTCTCCGACAATCCTGATCTTGTGCCCTTCATTGAGCGTAAGCCTCTTGGTGGACGTGATGGTGCTTCCGAGTGTGAATCCGAGTGTGCCTCCGCTGTTCACAATGATGGGGGATCTCTGGATTCCGCCGGCGAGGTGAAGCACACCGCCCGACACCAGGGTGTTGCCGGTGTAGTTATTTTCTCCTGAAAGTGTGAGTTTTCCGGTGCCGGTTTTGGTGAGGGAGCCAAGCCTCATTTCAGATCCATCATAGTTGAACACGGGATCCGGCCCGCCCGAAAAATCGTTCACAGTGCCTGTGATGGACACATCGCCCGTGCCACCGATTGTGAGGGCTATTAGTAATGAATTAGGATCACTACTCATGTTCAACCCGCCGCTGACGAGGGTATTGCCGGTGCCGTTCACGGTTATGGTTTGATCCCCGCCGGAAACATTCGTCATCGCGCCACCAAAGGTCAGCATCTTGTTGGTGCCGTTGAGGGTGATGATGTGGTCGTCGGTAATGCTAACGCCACCCGTGCCCATATTGAGGTTCGCGGTGCCACCGAAGCTGAAGCTGCCGCCGAGCGTGATTGCGTTGTTTGAGGTAAGAGTGAGGGCGCTAGCCACATCGAGCGCTCCGGAATAGATGGCAAGAGGGCCGCTGCCGATGGCGTTCGCATGTCCCAGGCGCAAAGTCCCTGCCAGCAGATTGGTGCCGCCGCTGTATGCGTTGTTGCCATTCAGGATGAGTGTGCCCGACCCCGCTTGCTCCAAAACACCCGTGCCGCCGATCGTTGCCCAGAAATGCGTGCCTTGCGTCAAGGTATCCGAACGATTGAACGCCAGCATGCCGTTGTTCAGGATCGTGGTAGAAGCCAGCGAACCCGAGGTGCCGCCCGTGCCGATTTGCAATCGGCCTGTCGGGTTGATCGTGGTGGCGCCGCTTAGGTTGTTCGAATTGGCGATGGCCACACGGCCATTCACGATGAGGCTGTTCCCGCCCGTCAATGCGTTCGCGCCCGTGAGGGTGATGGCTCCCGTTCCGCCACCGATACGATAGGCTCCGCCGGAAGGCGTTATGGTTCCCGTGTAGGTGACATCATTGAGCGACCCGAGAGAGACATTCAAGCCGTTGGTTGCCAAATTGAATGGGGCGGAAGTGAAGTTATCCACTGCGATCACGCCTGCGGATGCGGGGTTGATGCGGGCCAAGGCGGCAGGGAGATTGCCGCTGCCGAACGAAGAGACAAAGAAGGCCAAGCCGCCTGATTGGATGGTTACGTTCGAGCCTGTACCAGGAATGGAGCCCAGCGAGTCGAAGCGGATCGCAGCACCATCATTGACGGCCATGCCGCCTGTCGCGGCGGCATTGTTGGATCCGGACAAAATGAGCAAGCCGCTTGTGACCGTGGTCAAGCCGGTGTAGGCGTTGTTGCCCGACAGAAGAAGGGTGCCGATGCCGGTCTTGGTGAGCCCGCCTGTGCCGCTGATGACTGCGGAAACCGTCAGGTCGTTGGCAGCTGACGAGCTGTCCGCAATTTGGAAGTCACGTGTGGCGGAACCGAGTGAAAGATTGCCAGCGAGGCTGGCGCCGAGGGGCGAGTTCAGGCCGGAGTAAAGAACATTGCCTCCCAGCGTGAGGGTGCCCGCCCCCGTCGTTACCGCCGAGCCGCTGGTCATGGAAGAACCTCCGAAAGTCAGACCCGCCACGGTGTTGTTGAAGCCATTGAGGTCGAGTGAGGCAATCACACCGGGAGCGTCGCCGGAAAGACTGACCGCGGTATTCGGAACCGCGTTCGAGGCACCTAGGCGAAGGGTTCCGTTTAGGACGGAGGTGGGGCCTGTGTAATTGTTGGTCGCATTGGAAAGGACCAAAATGCCTGCACCTTTTTTGGTAAGACCCGAAGAGGCCAGTCCTGTGATCTGACTCGCGATGGTTGCGGTCACACCGGAGGCGCTAGTTACCAGGCTCGTAGCCTGCATTTCGAGTTTGCTGCTGGTGATCGTAACGGCACCTCTTTCGAATTCCAAGCCACTGATCTTCTGCCCCACGCCTGACAGCAAGGGATTGGGAATGGTTTTCGCATTCAAGGGCAGGGTGATCATTGCAGTGGGACTTGCGTTATAGACGTCGGTGTAGGATCCGGCGGCTGCGACCGAGCCTTGGAAGTGTCCGAAATTGGCATACGCAGGTTGAGCCTGGATGATGATTTGACTGCATCTGCCGGTTACCGTCTTGGGAGTATTTCGCCAATTGCTGTCACTTGATACGCCGACTACGAAGCTGCCGTTGATGCTTGTGGAGTAAGCCAGGGTGGAGGTTGAAGGTGGGTTTCCAGAAACAACCCGGGTGGCGGCCGTGCCGGGCGTGGCGACATTGGAAAGCGACAGGATGGAGTAGGTGGTGCCTTGGTTCTCATAGGCGCCCGTGTTGGCGGGTGCCCAGACGCGGGGCACGTTGATGACGACATCGCCCGAGGAGGGCAGGGAGTCGCTGATGATGTAGGCGATGCCTGTGTAGGCATTGCGGCTCTCGAAAACACCCTGCACGGTCATGGGCAGTCCGGCATACGTAGCCGTGAAGCCCGTCGCGTTGAGCGACGAGACCAAGACCACGACGCAGTTGCCGCTGTTGAGAGCCCAGCCGGGCCTGGTGGCACTGAAACTTGATCTGCCGGTATTGGAAGAGGCGGAGAACGTATTGGTGACCGTGATGTCATTCGGCCCCCCAACGGTCACCGTGTAGGCGCCCGTGGCGTCGGAACCGGCTGCAAAAACGGCCTTCCCTCCTGCGACCCAAGAGGAGGTGGCCGCTGTGCCAGCGGGCGAAGCGCTCCAGGAAGTAGAAGTATCCCAGGTACCCGTCGGGCTTGCTCCGCCTGCCCCTGCGGTGGCTCCATTGAGATCCCAGTAGCTTCCTTGTCCGTCCGTTACAGTCAGAATGCCAGTGCCGGCCATCCAGGTTTGCTTGAAGCTGGCCGAGCTGGTGGTGCTGCCGTAGGTGCCGGCCGGCAATTGCACTCCGTTGATCACGAGCCGTGAGATCGTGTCGTTGGCATTCATCGTGATTTTCACGGCGGTGTTGCCAGCCATGCTGAGGGTGGCGCCATCGGCCATTGAATTTGGCGCGTTTATGATCAACAAGCCGGAGTTGCCCCCGCCCCCGAGCGCGGTGAGGGTGAGGTTGCCGGTGCCTAGCGATCCGGGGGCATTGCCCTGGATGGTCACACCGCCATCGACATAAGGCCCACCGGCGGTGTAAATCTCGTTGAAAGCGTTCGGGGCGTTTAAATTGGCGACGCAGCTTCCATGGCCGTTGCCAAAGAAGCTGAGGCGGTAGCTGCCTGTGATGGGATGGTTGAAACTGGCTTGCGCTCCGGTTTGGGTCGAACTACCCAAGATGACCGAAGCATCCCCAGCGAGCGCGATGGCTGGGACGATGGGTGTGCCCCCGATGCGGAAATTTATGGATGAACCCGAGTTCATCGTGATGACAGTCGAACCCGGCTTGCCCAATGAATTTGCTGCCAAGAGGCTGCTGGTCGTCCATCCGATGGAGATCTGGGAATTCGCGCCGATGGCCAGGTTGCCGGTGTAAGTCGGCGTGGTGGCGGAAAGGCAGGGTAGGAATTTGTTCGCCGGAATCACGACATCGACAAGGCCGGACGGCACGGTGGCGGTGTCCCAATTGGTGGTCTTGTTCCATTGCTCGTCCTGGCCACGCGGGGTATCGGGGCCAACATAGTTCACAAGGGAAAAGATGTTGACCGCGGTGGTGCCGATGACGGACAGGCCGGCATTGTCGGTGATGCGCAGGCGGATGGTGTTCGCCCCTGCTGCCATGCCGTAGGTGCCGGTGAGCGTGGCGTAGGGGATACTGGCGGGCGTGGCTCCCGTAACATCGGCGATGAAACCCAGATGGTCGTTGCGACCGTCGAGATCCCATTCGTAGGCGGTAATGGTGGCTCCGGTCGAAGGAAGGGAGCCGCTGCCATTGAGGGCCAGCGGGGCGTCCTTGCTCAGGCGATAGGGGCCGCCATGAATGGCCACCGGATTGGATGTTGCGTAGGTGAGCTGGACGTCATCGAAATTGACATCTCCCACGCCCCCGGCGAGCCCCTTGGAGAGGAGGCGGATTTCCAGAGGGAAGCCCACCAAGTGCGAATGAAGCGAGGCATTGTAGAGGTAATTGAAGGATGCGGTGACGAAGGAACCGGCGGCAGGCACGGTCGAATTGTCATCCTGGGCAATGACGGCGCCATTGGCCAGGAGCTGGATGATGTATCCATCGTAAGGATCCAGCAGGTTTCTGCCTACCCTGACCTTCAGCGCATAGGCTGTGTCCGCCTGAAACTGACCTTCCGCGCCTTGCAGGACTTGTGAGAATCCGGAGTAGGCGGGGGACAGGAAAATGTCCCCGATATTCTGCCCTTCCGGGGCTTCGGCTGCATAGAAAGTCGCGTTCGGGTTCCACGCGGCAGCCAAGACCACATTACCGATGGGCAACCACCCGGGGAGGGAGTCTGTGGAAGATCCATCCGCAAGAATGGGACTTTCAAAGCCGGGGTTGACCAGCGTGATGGGGCGGGGCGTGAGCGGTCCCGGTGAAGCGGATGAGACGCCCGAGAATGCGGTCTCGTTCGGTATTGAGGCCGAGTCGCGCGCCTTGACGCGGTAGCTGTAGGATGTGCCCACGGTTAGGCCGCTTTCGGTCCACGCTGGGGAGGATATCCATCCCGAGTTTGTAGCGCTTGTCGTGTTCTCGAAATAATACTGCACCGCAGGGCTGGCCGTATCCGTAGCGGTGGTAGCCGCCATGCGAATCGAGCTTACGCCTATCGAAACCGGATTGACGGCAAAGGTCATCGGGCTGGGCGATGGCGGCGTTACATCCGGCGCAACCGTGAAGGTGTGGGTCGCGGAGGTGGCTGTGGCAGGAGTGGGTGAGGCGCTGTCGGTTACGGTCGCATAAATCGTGTAACTTCCGTCTGCCAGGACACCCAGGTTGACTGAGTAGGGATCCGTGTTGTCCGTCCCGGCGGATACGGCCGCTCCGCCGTTGAAGGTCCTGAAGAATTGAACCGAGTAGGGCGGCGTGCCGGAGGTCACCGTGGCCGTGGCCGTCGCCGAGGAGCCGGACACGACCTGCGAGCCGTTTGCCGGGGCGGTCAGCGTCACAGTCGGAATATTGTTTTGCTCCGCGCCGGCAGCTCCCAGAACGGGGGTGGTGTCGGCGTTTTTGCGAACACGAACCCAGTCCCAGAAGGCGTTGTAGGTTTGATTCAGGTTCGAATTGTCATAGCGGTGTCCGAGCGCGATCCGTTCATTGGAAACCGTGCTGTTGTTGTTGGGCCGGTCGTGCCAGACGGCCCCCGTATCTTGCCGAGTCACCAAAAAGTCCACCTGGGTGGCGCGGACGGTCATGCGCGCGATGACCGGCACGTTGCACTCATTGGCGATGCCGGTCCAACCAGAATTGATGCGCATATAGTCACCGCCGCCGCTAGCGGGGTGGTTCAGCCAGCCGAAGCTGTCAGATGTGCTAGCCCAGAATCCCAGCGCCATGTTGCCGTTGGTGGGCCGGGTGACGGAGCGGTATTTCGTTTCGAGGATCACGCCGCTGTTGAAAGCGGTCTGGCTTCGGATGCGGCCGCTGGTATTCGTTCCGCGCAATTCGCCGCCGGTGACAGACCAGCCCGTGGCGTTGTCTGTGATCCATTTGGCGCCATCGATGGAGGCGCCGGGAAAGTCGTCAAAGAAACTGAATGTCGCGTCTCCGTTGCTGCCGGACGCGTCGGCGCTCTTGCGATAGTAGGTGAATATGGACTGGGAGCTGTTCAGATCGTCGTTGACCTTGACCCAGAACGTGGCCGTCCGGTTGGGTGCGCTGCCTGTGGTCGATTCAAGCCAGTGACCGAGCCCCGTGGTTCCGTCGTTATCGGTGAAGCGCACATCGTTCGGGAAGTTCAGCGCCCTGCCTCCCAAATGGAGATCGAAGCCGGCCGCACCGCTGGACTCCCCCACCCTCACCTGGATCTGATAGCCGGTTCCGGCATTGACGCCCGCATTGATCGCGAGCGGTTTCCTGTGATCATAGCCCGCAAGCCACTGCGCCTGCGCCGACCCGGAGAAAAGCAGCAGCACCGCAACAAGCTTCCATGGTGCGCTGATCCAGAGGGATGGGGTGCCGTGACGAGCAGGAAAGCCCACGGCGACAGCGCCGCGAAGAAGGCGTTTGAGGGAGGTTTTCATTGGCGGAGGAGGAGGCGAAAAATTCCGGTGATAAATGATTACGTATAATTTGAGCGAGCGTGCCGGAGTTGGCAAGAAGAGACCTGGCTACAAGGCTGAGCGGTGGAGCGCCTCAGCCCTCCGCATCGAGGAAGTCGCGGAAGCTATGGAGTTGGATTTTGTTGGCGTTGTTGGGATCGTGGTAGAAGAAAACAAGGCCGCGGGTGAGTTTATCGACGGGCCACATGGAGCTGAAGAAAGGCACCGCTTTCCCCTCCTTATTGTAGAAAAACTCCACGTGTGCGAGGCGCCCGTTGGCTTCCATTTTGGGCTTCAGGATGGTTTGGGCGCCCGGCTTGAGGGCAAAGGCGTTCTGCCCTCCGATCTTGCCGGCGATGTCGATACTGGCGGCATTCACGAATAGAAGCCTGCCTCCGCCGAATTGCCCGATATCGCTGGAGACGGCGCGCACCTCGAAGCCTCCGGCCATGTCATTGCCCTTGCGCAGCAGAAGAATGAGCTGTTTGGGCGCTTGGATGGGCTTGCCTTTGCCGTAAACCTTGAACTCCGGCTTCTCCTCCGCGCCCATCACGGTTTCGCCGAAAACCAGGGAAGCCATGGGAGGCACTTTCACGATGGGACCCAATTCATTGCTTGGCACGAAGAGTTCGAGGGTTTTCCCCTCACCCACCAAAAGCTCCACCCGCAAGGGTTCCATGGTCATGGGGAAGGTCATGAACTGCATCTTGACTCCCGCTTGCTGGGCGTTGGAGGGCGCGGCGGCTGAGAGGAATGCGACCGCAGCCGCGAGAATGGTGGATGGGAGTTTCATGGTGGGTGGCGGCACGGGGCTGACTCTTCGGGGGGTTCAGACCTCCGACGAATTCAGCCAGCGGAAACTGATGATCTGGATCTTCCGTCCGAAGGATTTGTTGCTGTCAGAAGCGAGAGCCGCGGCTTTCACAAACGGCTCATCCTTCCCGTCCACGTATTCGGGGACGCGCTGCACGACGGCCTCACACCACGCGCGGGCGGCGACCTTGCCACCGGCGTCGATGGAATCGCCGTAAGTGCGGATCACGTAGGTATCGCCGCGGGGAGTGATTTGCTCGGCAAAACCGCGGAGCACATCCGCCTGATCGATATAAGCCGAGCTGCCGTAAGCGATCGGCCCTTGGGCAGCCAGGGGGAAGGCGGGGCTCATGGATGAGACTTCGGAGGCGGAGAACTTGCGGTCCTTGGTGCGGAACGCCGAATTGATGGACACCTCCGGGTCATCCAATGCGGATTGGAGGGCTCCCTTGACGGCGAGTTCGGGCTTGGCCGAGTCGAGCCTGCGGTTCACGAATTCCGAGAGCGAGAGGAAGGGGCCGCGGAGTTTGACCTGCTTGACCATGGCCTCTGCCAGTTCCTCGATTTCAGTGTCGGTCAGTGAGCGCGCGCTGGTCCATTGGTTGGCGTCGCGAGGGCTATCGGGGCTGCCGGAGTACGGCGGGCCGCCTCCGAGACCAGTCTGGCCTATAGGCACACCCTCGTGGCCCTTGGCAAGGATCGGATCGCGCCCTTTCATGGCATCATCTTCATCGAGGTAAACCACCGGCTTTTTCTTGAGGCTGGAGAAGAAGATTTTCCAAGCTTCGACGGAAGTGGAGTTGATGTTGAATGGTCCCGAGACCATGAGGTGGGCGGCGATCTCATCGGCCAGGCCATTCTGGAAATCGTTCTTCTTGGCCATGATGTCCGCCAGCTTCGAGTCGCTCATGTTCGCCATGTAAGGCGTGATGCGGCGGTTCGGGAGGGGGTTGTTTTCAAAGAAAAAATCATTCGCGACCTCATCTACCGTGCGATCCGAGGCTTCGAACGCCTCCACCTGCGACCGCTGGGGTGTGATCGAGGAGAAGAAGTACTCATCCCACAACGCCTTGTTGGCGAGGTAAGAATGATCCGCGAAGGTTTGATTCTGTGTGCCGTTTGGAACCGTGGTAAACGTGCGCGCAACGGTGGTGTAGGCTAGATTGGCCGGGATCTGGGGATGGGCGTAGGAATTGCCGATGGCTTGCAGTGTGTTCGGATAAAGCCCCCCAAAGCCAACTGCGCGGGTGAGCTGGCGTTTGGCGACCGCTATTTGGCCAGGGACTCCCACCATCTCTGCGTAGGGCAATTCCAACTGATCGCTGATGCTCCAGCCGCCAAGCCGGGCATGGCTGAGAGCGGCGATCGACAAGGGCGGGACGATCGGAATTTCCTGCTGGATGACATGGGTGGTTCCGGATTCCGGGGTGTAGCCGCCACCCCAGTAGCCCGAGCCTGTATTGGTTACCTGCACAGGAGCCTCATACACGTCGTTGATCAGGTCTACGGACCAGTTCCAGCCGAAATTGTAGAGTGCATTCCCTGTGTTGTTATCGAGGAATGAGTAGGAGTTGAGGGGAGATGAATGAAGGAAAGGACGGCTGGCAAACTCGCGCCCTCCGGATATCCCGCTATTGGAGCCTTCGCTGGTCTCCACC
Organism: Verrucomicrobiaceae bacterium; assembly: GCA_027485615.1. GTDB lineage: Bacteria > Verrucomicrobiota > Verrucomicrobiia > Verrucomicrobiales > Akkermansiaceae > Luteolibacter. The sequence continues at coordinate 12,381 of JAIXQS010000128.1, read as the reverse complement.
CCGGCCTGATAGGAAAAATGCATGAACGGCCAGCCTGCATTGGTTGCCGAGCGGGCAATGATGGACGCACCGGTGCGCGACGCGGAGGTTAAGGTGGCTGCTCCGCCGGTCATGCCTTTGCTGAAAAGCGGTTGGGTGTAGGCTACGCCGGCTGCTTCGCGCATACCCATCAGGCCATTGTAGCGGTCCCAGTTGGATGTAGCCGGATTGTAGTCCTGGTAGGAGGATGAATTGGTCATCCAGCCAATGCCGTTGCTATTCCCCCCGCTGCCAATGTCCACCCGGAGCCTGTCAGCGCTTTTGAAACGCAAGCGGTTATTCACCACATGCCGCGGGTCGGTCGCGGTGGGGACGCTTGGAGCCGTGCCGTTACCGGTGCCGGCCGTGGCGGAATTATTGCAGTGGATGAATGATTCAGGTTCCCAGCCGACCTTGACCTCATGGCCGACGTAGTATGTGTCGGTCTTCATGAAGAAACTGCTCATGGCCCATCCCTTGTTCCAATGGCCGTTGTATCCGTGGGTCGCCTTGAGGGCCGATAGGTCTCCGCTGAAGGGAAGGGAAAGGGTTTTGATTTCGCCCGGCTCCATGCGGATCGGGTGCAAACCCGCCCAATAGAGATTAAATATGTTGCCGTCGTTAACGCCGGCCAAGTTCGCTATAGAAGTATAGGCGGTGATGTTCTGGCCGTTGTTCTTGTTGATCCTTATTTGCAGAGGCAAGTCCCCGAAACGCATCATCTGTGCTCCAAGAGCCGGATTGCTGTTGAGCTGAAACACAACCGGAAGATTCGTCGGATTCCAGAAGGTGATGGACGGGGTGATGCCAATCAGGAGTTCATGGGTGTTCGGGGTGGGGTTCGTCCGGTCTGCAGGAATCGGAGGATCAATGAGTTTGGAGAAAAGGCTGGCCAGAAACTGTACCTTGATGATCCTCGGCTGGCGGTATATGGCGCTGTATTCCCGGGGATAAACGGGAGAGTTCGATGTGGTTCCGAAATCCGTGGACAGCATATGTAAGCCGTCGATGTAGGAAGAGGTGTACAGAACACCACGTTTGCTGCTGGTTCTTTGGGGATCCTTTGCCGCTGCATGCGGCGATACGGCATCATAGAGCTGATAGAAGGCAGCGAGGTCTTGGAGCGGTACGCATTCCTGTGGCGCCATGGCTGAAAAAGGAGCATTCTTGGCCCAATTGTCCTTTGTATTGAATTTGTAGAGGCTGAATTCATTTGGATAATTATCCACTTCGGCGGGGTCGATCCTCCGCTCCAGCAGGAAGGAGAGATCGCGCTTCAGCCCGCCCTCGCGGACATCGGCTATGACCGCTTCGGAGAACGGGGTGACGGTGTGGAAATTCAGCTGCGCCGGGCGCTTGGCGTTGTCTGCAATCACGACATCCAGCGTCTTGAGGGAAGGCAATCCTTCGAGCTTGGCTTCCTGCAGAACGGTCATCGCCTCAAGGCCTTCGATGGTCTTGGAACCGGTGGAACCGGGTGCCTGGGCTCGGGAGATATTCTGCGCGAGGGTGAGGGTCGATTCCTTCTCGTATGTATCACCCATGACACGGGCTTTCTGGGTTTGATCGCCCACCCACCAGGCGTATCGACCACGGAAGCCGCTGTTTGCGGCGGAGAGATTCACATCGATCAGCCTCGCACTGACATAATCGACGGGCTTAGCATCTTCGCCCAAGGAACCTTCCCCCACCAGAAGGATGGCATCCTCATCCGCAGAAGGCGTGCGAACTCCTGCTAGGCTGAGGCTCTTCGCAGATTCCCAGTCCGAAGCTTCATCCGGATCGAGCGAGAGCAGCCATGAGCGGAAATAATCGTTGCGCCCGGCCAGGTAGGTGGGAGCCATACCCATCAAGGATTCCCCTTCCACGCTGCGGTGGAAGCTGGTGCCATCGCCCGCTTTCCACGAATTCCAAACACCCGTCCAATGCGGGTGCAGCGCTTCGTTGGAAGAAGTGGACGGATCGTCCAAGATACCCCCGTTTGCGGTGATCCTCTGATCCGGCCCGATTTGCTTTTGCAATTCCCCTATCGCCACCATCAGCGCCATTCGGGCGTTGGCGCGGGCTTCCGCCTGAGCGGAACTTTGGCCTGTATTGCGCAGTGTCACCGCCGAGAGGCTGAGCAGCCCCACGGCGAGGATAACCAGAAGCACCATCAACGAAAGCGTAGCCACCAAGGCGAAGCCGGGGGGAATTCGCACCGACCGTGTGCTGTTAGGCGTGAGATCGCTTCTTTGGGCATTATTCATGATCTGGTATTTACTTAGTAAAGATAACAGAGCTCTCGGTTTCGGAAATCCAAAAATAACTCAATTTACGTCAATAGATCGTGTATTCACGTCACGCAGAGGATACCTTTTTTCAGGAAAGTCTTTCTGGCCGCGACGAGTTCGGCCTTTGTTCGAATCATCGTGGCCGTAGTGAATTGTGTTTTGCATCCTTCCACAAAGGCCGCATCGTGAAGCTTTCCTCGACAAAACGACCATCGCAATGAGAAACGCAAACCGCCCCATCACCGAACGGACCCACGGTATAAAAGCCTGCGGGGATGCCGCAAAAATCATCCGGAGATCGCTGCTGCTCGGGACAATCCATGCATTCTGCCTCGCCCCGCTTGCGGCGGAGGAAAAGGCCGAGCCTCAAACGGAGCCCGTCGAAGAGACCGGTAAGGTCCGGCCCGCGGATATTGCCGAGAAAATCCGCGCCATTTTCCCCGGAATCACGATCAACTCGGAGGAGCGCTTCGCGGACGTTCAGTCGGTCGTGTGTCTCGCCGAGGGCTATCTGGAGGTGATCGCCTGCGCGAAAGACAGCAGGGAGCACGAGTCCATCGTAATGGTGGAGGCGAAGCCGAGCCACATCCATGCAGCCCTGCTGCTGATCGGCGCCCGCCCGGGAAATCCCGCCATGCGCAAGCCGGTGAACGAGGAGGGCACGCGCTGGGTGGACATCCCGCCGAGGGGGCAGGCGGTGAGGGTGACGCTGCTCATACCCGACGAAAAAGGCGTGATGACCGAGCGCCCGATCAGCGATTTCCTCTCCCCGTCCAAGGACGAATCAGGTCTTCCCGAGGTCGACAAAGCTGAGGAGAAATTTCCGGATTCATTCCTTTTTGCAGGTTCCCACACGCACCAGGAAGGCGATACGAAAACCTACATCGCCGATGTCAACGGCAACGTGATCTCCATTTCCACCTTTGGGGATGAGGTGCTCTGCCTAACCGGACATCACGCGCAGGAAAACCATGCGCTCGCCTGGCAGATCAACACGGACACCGTCCCGGAAATCGGCACCAAAGTGACACTGCGGCTGCGCCCTCAGGCGGCGCCGGAAAAGCAAGAGTAGGAGTTTCCATTTGTTTGCCGACATCCTTGCCGCATAACCGCGTGACATTGTCGCAAAAATTTGGAAAGAACGCTGGGCGGCCGGTGTGTAATCCCTTTGTATCCAAGCCGATATGAGAAATCCGAAACGAATCCTGATCCTCTCCTCCGCGATTTTCGGGACCCACATGGCGGACGCCCAGAACGCCCCCACCTCTTTCTACAAGGAGCCCACCCTTTTCTCCACCGCGCCGAACCCGCAGACCTCGGTCAACACCATCGGGCGCTTTGGCCCGGTGGGCATGGCCATCGAGCTGCACCAGCCCGCCTTCACGATGTGGGTCGGCGCGATCGAGCCCGGCTCACCTGCCGAGGCGACAGGTAAATTCAAGAAAGGCCAGGTCATCGAATCGATCAACGGCCAGATGCTCAAGGACATCGATCCGCGCATCCAGCTCGGGCAGATCCTGGAGAAAGCCGAAAGCACTGACGGAATCATCCAATTTGCGATCAAGGGTGAAGCGGCACCGATTGAGGTGAAAATCCCCGTCCTCGGCGCTTACGGCAAGACGTGGCCGCTCGATTGCCCGAAGTCCGAGAAGATCGTGCGGGATTTCGCAGAATACCTGAAGAAGCCCGGCACCCCTAAGGGCTTCGCGGACATCGGGATGCTGTTTCTGCTTTCCACCGGCGATGACGCGGATCTCCCCGCCGTCCGCGACTGGGTGCACGGCCTCAAGGATAAGAAATCATCAGGTTACGCCTGGCACATCGGCTACGGCGGCCTCGCGCTCTGCGAATACTATCTCCGCACCGGCGACGCCGAGGCGCTGCCCGTCATCCAGAGCTGGGTCGATGCCGCCGCAAAGGGCGAATACCTCGACGCCTGGGCGGGTCGGGGCGGGGTGGTGAAACTCGGTTACGGCAACGGCCACCTCAACGCGGGCGGCACCCATGTCGTCACGTTCCTGCTTCTCGCGAAACAGTGCGGCGTGAATGTCGATGAGAGCCTGCTCAACCGCACGCTCGTCCACTTTTTCCGCTACGCCGGCCGCGGGATCAACCCTTACGGTGACGACCGCCCGGAGACCTCCTTTGTGGACAACGGCAAGCACGGCAAGCTCGCCTTCGCGATGGCAGCCGCCGCCTCGCTCACGCCGGACGGCGAGGAATCCATCTACGCGAAGGCCCGCGACAACTGCGCGAAGACCAGCTTCTACACCACCACCTTCATGCTCCACGGCCACACCGGCGGCGGCATCGGCGAGATCTGGCGCAGCGCCTCGATGTCCTTGGTGAAAGACAAGAAGCCGCTCCAATACCGCGAGTTCATGGATCACCGGAAATGGAACTACGATCTTTCCCGTAGGTACGACAGCACCTTCGCCATCCTAGGCGGAGCGGGCTACGACAACGAGGAGTGGGGCACCGCTTACGCCCTCACCTACACCATGCCGCGCAAGACCCTCCGGCTCACCGGTGCGCCGCCCTCGAAGTTTTCCAAGCAATACCAACTCCCCGCCCGCCCCTGGGGCACGGCGGCGGATGACGTGTTCCTTTCCATGGAGTCCGTGGCCGACAAGGACGGAAAAATCCGCGACCTCTCCGGCGAGGTTCTCACCGAGGATTCCGCCAAGCCCCTCATCCTCCGCTTGCAGGCAAAGGAACAGGACGACGAAACGATCCGTCGCTACGTTTACCATCCGGAGTACCTCATCCGCCACATGGCCTCGAACATGGCAGCCGGCCTGACCGCCGACTACATGTTCCCGAAACCCGGCCAGAAGCTGCGCAAGGAGCTGTTGGACGAGTTCGCCCGCCACGCCGATCCCCGCGTCCGCAACGCCGGGATACGCGCCTCCATCCAAATCTTCGATCCGGCCGATGATTGGTCGAAGTCCCTTTTCGCCTACGCCATCGGGCGGCTACAGGACGGCGAGGAATCCTGGTTCGTGAAGGACGCCTGCCTTGCTCTCATCCGGAAAGGCAGTCCCGACATGATCGTCCCGCACGTCGATGTCATCCTGCCTTTCCTGAAACACAAGGAACAGTGGCTCCAGAACGGCGCGCTCATGGTTCTCGCCAATGTCATCACCGACGAGCGCGTTTACGGAAAAGTCCTGCCACCGGTCGGTGACTTGATCCAAACCACCCCGCGCCAGAGCACCACCAACGGCCCGCTTTATGCGATCCGCCAGCAGCTCCCCAACGCCACCCCCAAGGTGCGCGACCTCGCGCTCAAGGCCATCGGCGATGCCTACGCGAACTACAGCGGCGGCGACAAATGGGTCGGTGGCCAGGATCTCACCGGCCATCGCAAGGAAACCCTCGGAGTCCTCGCCGCCGCCCTCGCCGATGTGCCAGGCGGCTTCGATGTCCTCTACGAGGTGTCGAAAAAGCAGTTCCCCGGCAACCCGCTGCCGCACGACGAGATTTTCCTCGCCGCCGATCCGGAAAAATTCGGCTCCGAGCTGAAAGGAGCCATCGTTCCCTTGATCCGCGAGGAACTCATTTTCAAATACGTCGGCACGACCCGCCGCACCCTTTTCAACGACCTCAGGAACCCGAGGCAGGGAGGCGCGGTGACGAACTCGCTCGACGGACTCGTCTCGCTCTACAACAAGGTCGGCGTCCACGACTACGATTGGAAACCCTTCGGTCCCGACCCGAAAACCGCCGAGTGGAATTACTTCTCCTTCGAGCCGAAGGAAACGCAGAAGTATGACCTCTCCCCATGGCGCTACCGCACCGTCACCTACCCGGCGGGCATGGAAAACTGGTCCGCCAAGGATTTCGATCCCGCCAAGGCCGGTTGGAAAAAAGGGCCGTTCCCCATCGGTCAGTTCAACAACAAGCTCGGCGACATCCAAAGCCCTTACAACCAGTGGGACGCAAGCCCGCGCACGTTTTGGGAAAAGGAAGTCCTGCTGGTCAACGGCACCTTCGAGCTCCCCCCCGCCAAGCCCGGCCACATTTACCGCCTCCGCGTCCAGACCGGCCAGGGCGTTGGCGCGGGCGATGGATTCCGCGTTTACATCAACGGCAAGCAACTCGTCGAAGCAAAGGAAGGCCTCGGCCGCCGCGCGGGCGACACGATCCGCGGCGGCTGGGTCACCGATGAGTTCACGACCGAGTTCGGCAAAGGCCCCGTCACCCTCGCCGCCACCAGTTTCCTCAAGTATGGAGACCGCGCCATCGTCACCATGCCGCCCGTGCCACGCGGCATTTTCAGCATGTGGCTGGAGGAAAGGAAACTCCCGCCGCTCGATGAGGCCACGCTCCGCAAGGCCGCCAGCTTCGTCCCCATGCTCTCCTCCGATTGGCAGTCGCTACAGCATCCCGATACACTCCCCGAAGATCCCAACGCTGGGAAATTCCGCTTCGACGGCAAGTTCACGGCCAACCCGAAAGTCGCAGGCTCATGGACTGCCGTCGCCCAGGTCGCCAAGCCCGCCGATTTCGACCCGCAGGCGAAACCGAATCCCGGCCGCTCGCCTTTCCAGAAAATCAACTTCAAGGAAGACGGCACCACCGACACCGCCCGCTGGATCTGGTCCGGTGCCACCCTGATCGATCTGGAGCAGGACACCGCCCTCAAGATCGCCCCGCAATCCATCGGCGGCACCGACTACCTCTTCATCGAGTCCGGCGGCTTCAGCCCGAAAAACCCCGCCGGCTGGACTTCCCCGCTGATGGTGCTGAAAAGGAACTAATCTCCACAGGCGCATACTCATCCATCCCAACCGGGTTTTCCCCTGCCCTTTAACGGTAACCTCCATCCCATTATGAAAATCAAAAGTATCCTCGGCGCGGCACTCGCGCTCCTCTCCGCCACCGCCCTCGCGGCTGAAATCGAACTCGGCGCCCCTTTCGCGGACAACGCCGTCCTCCAGCGCGAAATGGCCGTGCCCGTCTGGGGCTGGGGCAAGCCGGGCGCGGAGGTCACCGTGAAATTTTCCGGACAGGAGAAAAAGGCGAAGGCCGGTGAAAACGGGAAATGGATGGTGGAGCTCGCCCCCTTGAAAGCCAGCGCCGAACCCGCCGAGATGACGATTTCCGAATCCGGCGGCGAGACGCGAACCCTGAAAAACCTCCTCGTCGGCGAGGTGTGGATGGCTTCCGGCCAATCGAACATGCAGTGGCTCGCCTCGAAAAGCTCCGTCTCCACCCTTGTCGAACAGCTCAAGGCGAAGGGCGAGACCCCGCCGATCCGGGAGTTCGAGGTGAAAAGCGTTTACGCCGCCCTGCACCCCATCGGGCGAGCCACCGGTGAGTGGAAAGTGGACGATTACGGCAACTACAGCGCCATCGCTTTTGCGTTCGCACACAAGATCCATCAGGAAACCGGCGTGCCCGTCGGCATCCTCAACTGCTCCTTCAGCCAAACAAGCATCGAGTCATGGGTGCCACGCGAAGGCTTCGCAGGAGGCACCGACAAATATACGAAATCCCTCCACAAAAAAATCCTCGAGACAGACCCCACCACCCCCGAGCACAAGGCGGCGTGGGACGCGTTTTACGCGGAGCTGGAAAACACGATCAAGACGAACGCCGAACTCGTCGCGGCCGGAAAACCCGCGCAACCCATTTCCGCCAAGCCTCCCGGCAACCTGAATGGCAATCGTGATGCCTCGTGGATGTTCAACGGCCGCCTCAGCCCGGTCGTGCCCTACGCGATCCGCGGCGCGATCTGGAACCAAGGCTACGCCAACATGGGAGCGGGCATCCAATATTACGTGAACCTCCACAGCCTGATCCGCGGCTGGCGCTTGAAATGGAACCGCGAAGAAATGCCGGTGTATTTCAACCAGTTCTACTGCCCGGGCAACCTCAGCACCTCGAAGGACACCTTCCCCGACATCGGCTCCACCGCCGAGATGCGCCTCGGCACTTTCATGGCGCGCGACATCCCGAACACCGGCATGGCCATCCAGATCGATATCGAGGGCGCGATCCACTACTACCAAAAAACGCTCTCCGGCCAGCGCCTCGCGCTCCACGCCCTGAAAAACCAATACGGCAAGGACGTCATCACCGACGGCCCGATGTTCAAATCCTACTCCGTGAAAGGCGCTGAGCTCACCGTCGAGTTCGACCACGCGGAGGGCGGCCTCGTCGTCGCGGAGACGCTGACCAACTCCTCCAGCAAAGTTTCGGAAACCTGCGACGGCATCGCCACCCCGAAACCGATCCCCGACGGCGCGGCGCAGGTGAAACATTTCTGGCTGGCCGGCGAAGACCGCGTCTGGCACCCCGCCTCGGTGAAAATCGATGGCACGAAAGCCGTCGTCACCTCCCCCGCCGTGAAGTCCCCGCGCGGCGTTTCCTACGGCACCGGCGGCGTCGGCTTCCGCCCCGGCCTCTACAACAAGGCACTGCTGCCGATGACGCCGTTCATCCATTTCAACAACAAACCCGTCACCAGCGAAACATGGCCCGACAAGCCGATGAAGATCGAGGGCGTAAAACCCGATCCCAACGCGGGCGGCCTGCTCCAGCAATACGCCAAGATGCCCATCCTCAGCACCCAGTTCGATGACAACGCCGTCCTGCAAGCGGACGCGCCGGTCATCTTCTGGGGCTCCGCCGTAAACAACGAATGGATGCCCGAAGCTCCCGGTGAAAAAACGATCCATTTCAGCTTCAACGGCACCGAGAAGACGATCCCCGTCACGCCAGATATGAAGGAGTGGCAGGTGACCGTGCCTGCCATGCCCGCCAACGCCGAGCCAAAGACACTCAAGGTAACGCTCAAGATCAATGGTGAGATCGCCCGCGAACACATCGCGAAGAATATGATCATCGGCGACGTGTGGTATGTCGCCGCGCCGGCCAACTTGCCGAAAATGGAGGTCACGGAAAAATCCGCCCAGCCCCTGCGGATGATGCTCCGCACGGCGAAAGGCTCCACCTCGCCCACTCCGCGCCGCTTCAGCGTGGCCACCTCGACGACTCCGAAAAACCGTTTCGCCTCATTCTGGGAAGACGCGAACGGTTTCTCCGCCGCCCTCGGAAACCGCCTCGCCGCGAAGTCGGGAAGACCCGTCGGGATCATCTTTATGCAAACCGTTCTGGAAAAGGGTAAACCCGACGCATCCATCAGCGAATGGATCGCCCCCGAGCACCTCAACCTCGCGCCGAGCCTGAAGACCGATTACGAGGAACTCGCCTCGATCCGCCCGGGCAACGCGATTTACGACGCGAATGTCCGCCGCCACATCGCCGATTGGAAATCGCTGTGGAGCGGATATGTCACCGAAATGATGACCACGAAGCGCGTCCCCGACGGAGTGCCATGGGGTACCTACCCGACCATGAACGGCTCGGTGAAAACCACGGCCTCGCAAACCTACAACGTGCTGACCGTGTCCTTCACCCCCGCCGCGCTCAAGGGCATCGTGTTCATCGCCAGTGAGGACATGTTCAAAGCCGACCAAGGCGCTCTCTACGGTGAGCAACTCACCGCGCTGGCCACCTCCTGGAAAGATCGCTTCGGCGGCGAACCCGCCTTTTTCCACACGATCCCCAGCAAGGAACTCGCCCCGAAAATCACCGCCGCCCAAGGCATCAAGGCGACGGCCATCGAGATCAAGGACTGGGCCGATGTCGCGCCGGTGCTGGATGCGGTGGCGCGGTGATGCGATCTCATCACCGCCTCGCCAACTCACAAGCCAATCGAATCGCCGCGATCATCGAGGCGGGGTTCGCCTCGCCTTTCCCCGCGATGGAAAACGCTGTGCCATGGTCGGGGCTGGTGCGCGGCTTCGGCAGGCCGAGCGTGACGTTCACCGCCTCGTCGAAATCCAGCAGCTTCAGCGGGATCAGGCCTTGGTCGTGATACATCGCAATCACGGCATCGTATTTCCCCTGCGCCGCGTCCCGGAAAATCGCATCCGGCACATGCGGCCCGGTGAAGGCGGCGAGGCCGGTTTCGTTCAACGTGGAAATGGCGGGCGCGATGAGGGTCTTTTCCTCGATGCCAAACGCCCCGTTCTCACCTGCGTGCGGATTCAGCCCGCAGACGGCGATGCGCGGGGCGGCGATGCCTTTTTTCCGCAGGAACTCCGCAGTAAGTTTTCCGATCCGGAAAATGCCCTCCGCCGTAAGCAGGCGCGGCACATCGGTGAGGGCGTTGTGGATCGTCGCGAGGCCGACTGTTAGAGTGGTGCCGGTGAGAAGCATTCCGTGATCGGCACAACCAAAGGCATCCGCATAAAACTCCGTCTGCCCGGGAAACGGGAAGCCGAGCGCTTGCAAGCCCTCCTTCGATACCGGCCCCGTGACCACGGCGGCGGCCTCCGTTTCGCGCAGCAGCCGCACGCTTTCCTCCAGCGCGTCGAGCGCCGCCCGCGCGGACTCACGGGTCGGCTTTCCGGGCACGCCCGCCGCGCGATCCCCGATCACGCGGAAAACGAAGCCCTCGGGAAGTTTACCGGAAGCCAGCGCGGCGTCGATGACCTCCGGCCCGATCCCCGCGGGATCGCCGAGTGTGATGAGAATTTCCGGCACGCCGCGATGATGGACATGGGAACGCGCAAGCGCAAGGAGGGGCTGCATCCTGCTGCCCGACAACCCAAGCACCATCAGATCAGCATTGAAAGCCACCGCGGCAAGCCAGAAGCTCCGTCCGGATGCTGAACGAAAACACCAAAGACCGCTTCGGAGGAATCGCGCGGCTCTACGGCGAGAGCGCGCTGGAGAGCTTCGTGGCGGCTCGGGTGGTCGTGGTCGGTGTCGGCGGGGTGGGATCTTGGGCCGTCGAGGCGCTGGCGCGTTCCGGGATCGGCTGCATCCGCATGGTCGATCTCGATGAAATCTGCATCACCAACGTGAACCGCCAGCTCCACGCGATGGACGGCCAGATCGGGCGGCAGAAAACGGCGGCGATGGCGGAGCGTGTCCGCGCGATCAACCCGGATTGCAGGTTGGAGGTGATCGAGGGATTTTTCACCGAACGCTCCGTGGAGGAAGTCCTCGGCGGAGAAGTGGACGGGGTGATCGATGCGATCGACTCCATGAACCACAAGGCTTTGCTGATCGCGGAATGCAAGCGGCGCGGCCTACCCGTGGTTACTTGCGGAGGCGCGGGCGGGAAACGCGATGCCACCCGGATCAGCGTGCGGGACCTAGCCTTTTGCGGAAAGGACGCCCTGCTTCATCAGCTCCGCAAAAACCTCCGCAAAGACCATGGATTTGCCCCTGTTCCGATGGGATCCAAGCCGGAACCCATGGGCATCCCCGCCGTTTTTTCCGAGGAATCCCCCGTCTATCCCGGAAGCGACGGCGAAGTCTCCTGCGACCGCACGGATGACGCCGACATGCGCCTGAACTGCGCCACCGGCTACGGCACCGCCACCCACGTCACCGCCACCTTCGGCCTTGTAGCGGTGGGCGCGATGCTGGATCTGCTCACACCTTCGGCAGGAAAAAGCTGACCGACAGCCCGCCCATCGCGCTTTTCCCGGCGGAGGATTTCCCGCCGCATGCCCGCACGGAACGATCGACGATGGCCATGCCGAGGCCGGTGCCGCCGGTGTCACGGGTGCGGGATTTGTCGGGGCGGTGGAACGGCTCGAACAATTTCGGCAGTTCCTCCTTCGGCACGCCCGGGCCATTGTCCTCAACTATCAGGTTCACCGTATCTTTTGACTCGGTCGCGGAAATACGGACCGCGCAGCCCTCGCCCGCGTGACGGTGGCAGTTTCGCAAAACATTCTGCAACGCCCTTGCGAGCAACCTGCGGTCTGCCTTCGCAGCAAGCACTTCTGGAACAGCGATTTCAACCTTGTGCCCCCACCGTCGCCGCCATCCAAGCTCATGTCCGCCATCGACTCGGACAGTGTGGAGCGTCCCCCGCAAAAGTTGGACAGGTAATAAGACCGATCCGAACCTCCACCACCAAACTCCCGGATCGCCAAAATCTGGCGGGCGTGGTCAAGCTGACGACAGCTTGCCGGGGTCTGGGGCGGGTAGCCCCGGGTCGCGCCAAAGCCAGAATGGAGGTCTCCCATGAATGACGAATCTGACGAAATCAAACGCT